>JBJTAW010000028.1:0-3240 GCA_046091025.1 Chakrabartia sp.
GTTTCGGATGATTTGAACCAGCCCTTTAACTGGCAGGCTGCCATTAAATTCGCGCGGATCAACATGCTGATTGCGACAGAGATCGCCAACATGCCGCTTGCCCCTTTATGGTATTCCGACAGCTTCTTTGGCAAAACCTTCGCGCCGGACGCACCGAAAGCAAAACGACCCTGAACTGATCGAAGTCAATGCGGCCCCTCTTGTGTTGCGATTATGCAACACTACATCCGTTAGGAAAAGGAAGGGGAAGTTATGGACCTCGAAAAGCTGACCGACCGTGCCAAGGGCTTTCTGCAATCTGCGCAGACAGTCGCCATTCGCCTGAACCATCAACGCATTACGCCCGACCATCTGCTCAAGGCACTGCTCGAAGATAAGGACGGCATGTGTGCCGGGCTGATGCAGGCGGCAGGGGCCGATCCGGCCATTGCTGTTCGCGAAACAGACGCCGCCTTGGCCAAGATTCCTGCCGTCTCTGGCGCAGGGGCAAATCAGCCGCCAAGCGTCGACAATGATCTCGTCCGGGTCATTGATCAGGCCGAACAAATTGCAAAGAAAGCAGGCGACAGCTTTGTCACGGTGGAGCGGCTCTTGCTCGCGCTCACCCTGTCTTCAACCATCGCCGCGGGCAAAATATTGGCGAGCGCTGGCCTGCGGGCGGAAGACCTAAACGCGGCCATCAATGCGCTGCGCAAAGGCAAATCGGCAGATACCGCTTCTGCTGAAGACCGTTATGATGCGCTCAAGAAATTTGCGCGCGACCTGACGGAGGCGGCGCGCGAGGGCAAGCTCGACCCCGTTATTGGGCGAGATGAAGAAATTCGGCGCACGGTGCAAATTCTTGCCCGGCGAACAAAGAATAACCCGGTGTTGATAGGCGATCCTGGCGTTGGCAAGACAGCCATTGCCGAAGGGCTGGCGCTGCGCATTGCCAATGGTGATGTCCCCGATTCCTTGAAAGATCGGGCCTTAATGGCGCTCGATATGGGGTCGCTCATTGCTGGGGCGAAGTATCGCGGCGATTTTGAAGAGCGGCTGAAAGCTGTGCTCGATGAGGTGAAGGGTGCCGAAGGGCAGATCATCCTCTTCATCGATGAAATGCACACGCTGATTGGCGCGGGCAAGACCGATGGTGCAATGGATGCCTCAAACCTGCTAAAGCCTGCTCTGGCACGCGGAGAATTGCACTGCATTGGGGCCACTACCCTCGATGAATATCGCAAATATGTCGAAAAAGATGCCGCCCTTCAGCGACGCTTTCAGCCTGTCTTTGTGGGCGAACCAACGGTTGAAGACACCGTCTCCATCCTGCGCGGTCTGAAAGAAAAATATGAGCTGCATCACGGCGTGCGGATTACCGATGCCGCGCTTGTGGCCGCGGCCACCCTGTCTAACCGCTACATTACCGATCGTTTCCTGCCCGATAAAGCCATCGACCTGATGGATGAGGCCGCCAGCCGCATCCGCATGGAAGTGGAATCCAAGCCCGAAGCCATTGAGACGCTGGATCGCAAGATCATCCAGCTGAAAATTGAGCAGCTCGCGCTGGAAAAGGAAAAGGACGCCGCCTCCAAGGATCGGCTGGAAACGCTCAAGGGCGAGCTTGCCAATTTGGAGGAACAATCCGCCGCGCTCACCCAACGCTGGCAGGCGGAAAAGGATAAGATCCACGCTGAATCGCGGATCAAGGAACAGCTTGAGGCGGCTCGGACTCAGCTGGATCAGGCGCAGCGCACCGGCGATCTCGCCAAAGCGGGGGAGCTGTCTTACGGCACGATCCCGACGCTCGAAAAGCAGCTGGCCGATGCGCAAGGGGCCGCCGAAGGGGCCATGTTGCGCGAAGAAGTGACGCAAGATGATATCGCCGCCATCGTCTCCCGCTGGACGGGCATTCCCGTCGACAAGATGCTCGAAGGCGAGCGCGAGAAGCTACTCCAAATGGAAGCTGAACTTGGCCAGCGCGTCATTGGGCAGGCCGATGCCGTGCGCGCCGTCTCCACCGCCGTGCGCCGGGCCCGCGCCGGCCTGCAAGACCCCAACCGACCGCTTGGCTCCTTCCTGTTTCTGGGGCCCACGGGTGTCGGCAAGACCGAACTCACCAAGGCACTGGCGAGCTTTCTCTTTGACGATGACAGCGCGATGGTGCGCATCG
Organism: Chakrabartia sp.; assembly: GCA_046091025.1. Taxonomy (GTDB): domain Bacteria; phylum Pseudomonadota; class Alphaproteobacteria; order Sphingomonadales; family Sphingomonadaceae; genus Aquisediminimonas. The sequence continues at coordinate 2,153 of JBJTAW010000028.1, forward strand.
ACATGTCGGAATTTATGGAGAAACATTCGGTCGCCCGCTTGATCGGGGCCCCGCCGGGCTATGTCGGCTATGATGAGGGCGGCGTGCTGACCGAAGCGGTGCGGCGGCGCCCCTATCAGGTCGTGCTGTTCGATGAAGTTGAAAAGGCACATGGCGATGTGTTCAACATCTTGCTGCAGGTGCTCGATGACGGCCGCCTGACCGATGGCAAGGGCCGCACTGTGGACTTCACCAATACGATCATCGTGCTCACGTCCAACCTAGGATCGCAATTTATTGCCGGCCTTGGCGAAGACGAAAGTGTGGAGACTGTCGAGCCACAGGTGATGGATATGGTGCGCGCGCATTTCAGGCCAGAGTTTCTGAACCGGCTGGATGAAATCATCTTGTTCCACCGCTTGAGCGCCCAACACATGGCCCCAATTGTCGATATTCAGGTGAGCCGGGTCGCGAAGCTTCTGGCGGAACGCAAGGTGCAGCTTGACCTCACCGACGCGGCCCGCGCTTGGCTAGGCCGGGTCGGCTATGATCCCATCTATGGCGCCCGCCCCCTCAAGCGCGCGGTGCAGAAATATCTGCAAGATCCTCTGGCGGATAAAATCCTGAAGGGCGACGTCCCGGATGGGTCAACCGTTCATGTCGATGAAGGCGATGGGCAGTTGGCTTTGACGTGAGGCGGCGGGCAAGCAGTGTGTATCGCGCAAAGCGCTGTGGTCGCTTCCAGCGTGTGAAGTGATATTCGGAATTCATTCGACTTGCCCCGTTTCCCTGGATGAAGACCGAGAGAAAAAAGAAACTGCTGATGATTTGAGTCTTTTTCGGTTTTCTAATTTAGGGTGCTTGCTTACTGTGAAGCCTTCTGACCATTCAAAGGGCCATTCATGCGAACGCTGGCGTTATGACGTTTCTCGATCCAACCCGACGATCTCTACTTGCCGCAGGCCTTGCGGCCACAGTCTGGCCCAATTTTGGTCATGCTAAAGACAGGTCAGTCCAGTCATCGCCACGGATTGATGGCCTCAGCTTTCTTCCGGACGATCTGGCCGACGTGACAGCCTCGGGCCTAAACGCCATGATCTGCGATGTCT
>JBJTAW010000029.1:0-4055 GCA_046091025.1 Chakrabartia sp.
GCATCAGGCCGATATTGCCTTCGGAAATTAGTTCACTGACGGGCAGGGCATAGCCGCGCTAGCCCATCGCAATTGTGGCCACGAGCCGCAGGTGCGACGTGACGAGCTTGGCCGCTGCCTCCGTATCTTGATGCTCTTCAAATCGCTTTGCGAGCATATATTCCTCTTCGGCGGAGAGGATCGGGAATTTCTTGATTTCAGCCAAATAACGGTTGAGCCCTTCCTCGCTATTCAGCGCCGGAATGGTTGTCGACCCTTTGGACTTCACTGCCAGCGACTTGCCGGTCATCTTCTTCTCCCTGTCCGCGATGCGTCTTTAGATCAGAATCACTTCGGATTGATCATAGCTTTAGGTTTATGAACAATCGCTGCATATCAGATGGGATCGGGCTTTCGAAAGTTAAAGCCCCCCCCGTAATCGGATGAATAAATCCCAATCGTGCGGCATGCAGGGCTTGCCGTTCAAACTCCAAACGCTTTAGCACCTCTTTGTGTTCCGGACGTGCGCGTCCATAAACGGGGTCGCCTAACAAGGGATGGCCGATAGAGGCCATGTGCACGCGCACCTGGTGCGTCCTGCCCGTTTCCAGCCGGCATTCAATAAAGGCGGCTTTCTTCAAAGGCTCCTTCAATGTCCAATGCGTCACGGCCCGTTTGCCTTGCCCTTCGCGGACGATGGCCACTTTTTTGCGATTGACCGAAGATCGGGCGAGGGGGGCGTCGACTTTGCCGGACCCAGCTATGGGCAGGCCTGCGACAAAGGCGGCATAGCGCCGATCAATGCTGTGATCAGCAAATTGCGCGGCCAAGCCTTCATGCGCGCGGTCGGTCTTCGCGACGACGAGCAGACCGGATGTATCTTTGTCGATCCGGTGGACAATGCCGGGCCGGGCGACGCCACCAATGCCGGATAGGCGTCCGGCGCAATGATGGAGGAGGGCATTGACCATTGTCCCATCAAAATTCCCAGCGGCCGGATGCACCACCATGCCGGCGGGCTTATCGACGACCAGAAGATGCGCGTCTTCAAAAACGATGGTCAGCGGAATGTCTTGAGCCACATTATGCGCAGGTGCAGCTGGCGGTACCGTGATGGCATAGGCTGTGCCGGGGCGCACCTTGGTTGCCGGATCCCGAACCAACAAGCCATTGCTTTCCACCTGACCCGCCGAAATGAGGGATTTTAGGCGTTCGCGGGAATAAATGGGCAGCAAGGTTGCCAGCGCACGATCCAGCCGCCAGCCCGCCATTTCATCGGGGATTTCGGCCTGTTCTTGGATTGCGGCATCAGTCATGTCATAGCCTTGGCGTCATGACGCTCCAGATTTCAAGCGAATTGCTCATGTTGATCCATGAGATCGCAGCGCGCACCCCGCAGGAGGAGGCGTGTGGCCTGTTGCTGGGCCATGCAGAGTGCGTCACGGATATCTGCCATAGCGTGAATGTCGCGCCTTTCCCGGATCGGCATTTTGAGGTGGATCCAGCGCGGCTGATTGCGGCGCATAAAGACGCGAGATCGGGCGGCCCCGCCATACTTGGCGTCTGGCATTCCCACCCTAATGGTCATTGCCAGCCCTCATCTGAAGATGCCCGTGCCGCCGCTCCCGATGGCATGTTCTGGGTGATCGTGGCCAATGGAGCCGCCGGGTGTTGGCGCGCGGTGGAGGCGGGAGCCATTGGTGGGCGCTTTGACCCTGTGGTGCTTGCGGTAAGCTAGGCAATCCGCCACATTCGAGATCATCCCCTGTTACGAGTCTATTTGGGTGCTCGGAGTATGCGTATGCGGGATGACCCTTTTGATTTTGCCAGCTTGGTCTGTGCGCGCCTATGCCATGATCTGCTTGGACCCGTTGGGGCGCTGGGCAATGGCCTGGAATTGCTGGCGCTGGATCAAGACCCCGCCATGCGGCGGCAAACGCTGGAGCTGATGACGAGCAGTTCGGCGGCCGTCGCGGCCAAGCTGAAATTCTTCCGCCTCGCTTTTGGCACTAGGGGCGATATGGCACAGCGCCTTCCCATCACGGCCCTTCAGACTGTCATATATGATTTTTATGCGCTGAGGCCGCACATCCAGATTAAGTGGGTGACTGAGGGGGTGGATCTGCCGCATCCCATGGCCCGGATTTTGGCAGTCTTTGCAATGCTGGCCGGCGATGCGCTGCTGCGCGGCGGCGATCTTGATATTGCCGTTGATCACACGGGACCAACCAGCGAAATTGTGGTATGCGCCGCTGGCGAACGCGTCGCTTTCGATGTCGAACATCGTCTGGCTATGGAGGGCGGCTCTGCACCTTATTTTGATACGCGCACTGTGCCTGCGCAGCTGGCCGCGCGGCTGGCCGATCGGTTCGGTATGATGCTACAAATCTCCCCCCCCGGAATCAGCTAAGCTTTTGCTTGGCGCGACCGCCCAAAGCTAAAGGGGTCGCCGGGGCGGAGGGATCAGGATTTGGCATCCGCCGTCTGGCCGCTTATGGGAAGCAGATGACACCCAATCAGCAGCGCAGCCTGACAGGCTATGATGTGCTCATCGCAGCGGTCATGAACCTGATGTGGGGCCTGAATTTGATTGCGGTCAAAATGTCGGTGGATCTGGTTTCCCCGCTCACCGCGGCCTTTCTGCGGCAGGTCATGGTTTTGTTGATTTGTTTGCCTGCTCTTCGGATTATTCAGGGGCGCATGCGGGAGCTTATTCTGCTCGGCGCCCTTGCAGGGGGTGCTTTTTACATCACCGTCAATTTGTCGATGGCGGTCTCAACAAATGTCAGCGCGCTGGCCATTGCAGGCCAGCTTGGCGCGCCTTTCTCCCTTATCCTTGCGGTGATTTTTCGGGGGGAAAGGGTGCATCGCTATCGCATCGCTGGAATGGCGCTCGCTTTTGCCGGCGTTGTCCTTTTGGTTTTCGACCCGCGGGCCATTGATGAACAATTGGGCCTTGCGCTGACGGCTTTGGCCAGCTGGATTTGGGCGATCTGCTCCCTGATCCAGCGGCGGCTGGTCGGGGTTCCAGTGTTGAGCATCTATGCGTGGATGGGCCTTGTCGGCGCGCTTGTCCTTTTGCCGGTGTCGATCCTCTTTGAGCCGCAAGCTATGGCGTCTATCCCAAGTCTTCCGGTGTCCACTTTGGGCTGGATCTTGTTTTCGGCCTTGGGCTCCACCGTCATTGGTCAGGGCGCGATGAGCATTTTGTTGCAGCGCCATACCGTGAGCACAGTCGTCCCGCTGACATTGCCATCGCCCGTTATCGCGGTGATTGCGGCCGCCTTTTGGTTCGGTACGGCTTTGACCCCGGTGATGATTGCAGGCGGCGTCATTGTGTTGGTCGGTGTTGCCATAGTAACGCTTCGGACGGCCAAGGCTGGGGAGCAGACGGCGTGACGGATATGGACGGCATGATCGACCGGCTTTCGCCCAATTTTGATGCGCGCACGCTGCCCGTTTCGATGGCTGTTCTCCACTATACGGGCATGAGCGACGCGGCGTCGGCGAGTGATCGATTGGCCGATCCAGACGCCAAGGTGTCGGCCCATTATGTCGTGGCCGAAGACGGGCAAATCATCCGCATGGTTGATGAGTCTAACCGCGCTTGGCACGCGGGCCGATCTTGGTGGCGCGGGATTAGCGATGTGAATTCGGCAAGCATTGGGATTGAGATTGTGAACCCCGGCCATGATTTTGGCTATCGCCCTTTTCCAGAGGCGCAGATTGATGCGGTCATCCACTTGCTGGGCGGCATTGTGCGGCGTCATGGCATTACACGGGGCAATGTCGTGGGCCATAGCGATGTTGCCCCTGCGCGCAAGGACGATCCCGGAGAGCTGTTTCCCTGGCATCGCCTGGCGAAGCTGCGGCTGGCCTTACCGCGGCCGACCAAGAATTTGATGGACCCACATTGGTCCGATGCGGGTTTTCTCCTCGCGCTGGAGCGCTTTGGCTATGACATCACCGATGGCCCCGCCGCTGTTCGGGCCTTTCAACGCCGGTTCCGGCCAGAGCTGATGGATGGCATTGTCGATGGGGAATGTCGGGCCATTTTGCTCGCATTGCTCCTCCCC
>JBJTAW010000030.1:0-3029 GCA_046091025.1 Chakrabartia sp.
GCTTGATTTTTAGTGATTTTCAGCGAAACCTTAAATTCGCTTCTTCTTCATCGACACAAAGAGGGAGATGAGCAGGCAATAAGCCATTTTATAAATGGTTTTGTGCCCGTTTTTCGAAATACGCCGGGGGGTTCGGCGGTAGAAAACAGACCAAGTTGGGGGCGTATTCATGGATAGTTCGGACGCCGCCCCTATGGCAGCCAGTCACCTTCGTGGCTTTTCAGGCCTGTTCGGCATTCTTTTTGCGCTCATCGCGACCGGCGCCCTTTTCTATTTGATCATTGCAGGAGCCCAGCCTGCCACCGCGACAGACGTCACGCAGAACGTGCACCTTGGCGTGGCAAGCTGCGCAGGGTCGACCTGCCACGGGCGCCAAGTCGCTGACGGAGCGATTGTCCGTCAGGATGAAGTCTTGCGCTGGCAAGATGAGTCCTCTCCCACCGGCGCGCATAGCCGGGCGTTTCGCACCTTGGGCACCGCACGGTCCGCAGCAATTGCGCGTAACCTAGGATTGGCGTCTGCCGTAACAGCACCCATGTGCCTTGGCTGCCATGCCGAAAAGGCTGCCTCGACTGGGCCAAAGTTTCAGATTTCTGATGGCGTGGGATGTGAATCCTGCCACGGGGCCGCATCTGGCTGGATCAGCGGCCACTATGCCGTTGGCGCGTCGCATGCGCGCAATGTTGCGCAAGGCATGATCCCGCTGGATGAACCAAAGGCGCGGGCATCAAATTGCCTCGATTGCCATTTTGGATCGGCGAAAGCTGGCCAATTTGTCAGTCACCGAATTATGGCTGCCGGCCATCCGCGCGTCACCTTTGAACTCGATTTGTTCACAGGGCTGCAGGCACACCATGACGAGGACAGTGATTATATCAAGCGCAAGGGACGGCGCGATCCTGTGCAGGATTGGGCCGTGGGTCAGGCCATGGCCTTGGGCCGTGCTTTGACGCTCTGGTCAGATCCAAAGCTGGGACAAGAAGGCGTGTTCCCGGAGTATTACTTCTTTGATTGCCATAGCTGCCACCGCCGCATTTCGGACGAGCCGTCTTTCCGGGCAGCGGCTGTCGCTAACCCCGGGCGCCCCAGTCCCCGTGGAATGGCCCCCTTTAGCGATGGCAATATGATCATGCTGAGCGCCGCCGCGCGCCGTCTGTCTCCTGCCTTGGGGCAGCGCTTTGATGCTGACAGCAAGGCCTTTCATGCCGCCCTCGCAAGCGACAGAGCTTCGGCCCTGAAAGCCGCTGCGCGCCTTCGGGTTACATCGCAGGACTTGCTAAACAGCTTTTCAAATCGGCGCTTTTCAAAGGCAGATATTCTCTCCTTGGTCAACAGCATCAGCGATGCGGCGATCCGGTCGCGCTATACCGATTATGAAGGCAGTGCTCAGGCGGTCATGGCCATTGACACTTTGCTGAACGCATTGGTCAATAATGGGTCGGTCAGCACAGGGGATGCCGCCTCCATAAGGCAGGACATTAATCGTGCGTATGCCGCGGTTAAAGATCCATACGGCTATCAACCTCTCGCATTCCGGGCGTCATTGACCAAAGCAAGCCAGGCTATCGGGGCGCTTCAGTGATGAAGCGCCATAGGCTTCGCCAAACGTCCGCACTCGTCTTGGCGGGCTTGCTGCTTTCAAGCTGTGGCCCTGGCGGCTCAGAGCAGACGACGGCTCCCGCCCCACCGGCAACCGCGACGCCCACCACGACCGGCTATCCGGTGCGCAGTGTTGAATCACTTAGCACGACTGATGTTGAGAAGATTTTGTCGCAGGCCATTGAAGAGGCCTTGGCTCGTCGCCTTCCGGCGACAATCGCCGTTGTCGATCGTGTTGGAAATGTTCTTGCCGTTTTCTCTATGCAAGGGGCCCGCGCGACAGCCCTCACGCGGCCTGCCTCGAACGGGGACAGTAGTGACGTTCAAAATCTGACTGTACCGGCAGCCACTGGGGCCATCTCAAAGGCGGTGACAGCGGCCTATCTCTCGTCCAGCGGCAATGCCTTTTCAACCCGGACGGCAAGCCAAATCGTTCAGGAACATTTTCCGCCCGGCCCCAGCACGGCAGGTCTGGAAAGCGGGCCGCTCTTCGGCGTTCAGTTCAGCCAACTTCCCTGCTCTGACCTCAGTACCCGTTTTGGGCAGGGTTTTATCGGGCCAAAGCGCTCACCTTTGGGCATGGCAGCCGATGCGGGCGGCCTGCCAATCTATAAAAATGGCGTTGTGGTGGGCGGCATCGGCATCATGGCCGATGGTGATTATGGCTTTGACCCCAATACGCTGGACATTGATCAAGATGATGAAGAGTTTATTGCGCTCGCCGGAACCATCGGCTTTGCAGCGCCGGAGTCCATTGAGGCGGGCCGTATTTCTGTCGATGGGACGTTCCTTCGTTTTGCCGATGCAATTGCAGCAGGGCTGAAATCCTCCGGTACCGCCAGAACATTTGCGGCTCTCGCGTCTTCCGGTTCGCTGGTTGCTGTGCGCGGCTATAGCAATGCCGCGATCATTGCAGGAACGCCCTATGGCACTGAAGCCTCTGGCATTCGTCGTGCAACCAGCGCTGAATTTTCTGATGCTGACGCTTTTCTGCTGACCAATGGCCAAGGCGCTGCACGCTATCCGTTTCGACCAGGGTCAGAGCCCGCTGGGGCACTGGCTGCCAGCGAAGTTCGGGCAATATTGGAAGAAGCCTTCCTCATCATGAAGCGTGCTCGGGCGCAGATCCGCAAGCCGCTCGACAGTAAGGCTGAAGTTACAATCTCCGTAGTTGATTCACATGGCACCGTGCTGGGCCAAGTGCGCTCGCCCGATGCGCCCGTGTTCGGAATCGACGTCTCGCTCCAGAAGGCACGGACTGCCGCGTTCTTTTCAAATGCAAATGCGGCATCAGACCTGCAGGGTGCGAATGACCCTAACGTCACAAAATATCTCACAGCCTATCGCGGATTCCTGTCAAACCAGTCTCAATTGACGGGGGAAAAGGCGATCAGCGCACGCTGGATCGGTCTGCTTGCCCGCCCCTATTT
>JBJTAW010000031.1:0-7617 GCA_046091025.1 Chakrabartia sp.
TGGCATCTTTTTTGCCGATTGCGCGCTGTCGGCAGGCACGCTGGATTTCGACGATGCAGATCTCTTCGCCGTCTCGGCGCTTACCAAGGGCGGCCCGCCGGGCATTGGTGCATTGCTTGTTCGCGATCTGGCTTTGCTCACCCCCACGGGTGGGCAGGAAAAAGGCTATCGTCCCGGCACCGAAAATCTGCCCGGCATTATCGGCTTTGCAACGGCAGCAGAGGCGAGCCGCGGCTGGATGGCGCGGGCGAAGGATTTGCGCCAGCATCTCGACAGCGCAATTGAAGCCGCAGGCGGCAAGGTCGTCGCTAAAGCGGCGGACCGCATCCCCTCCATCGCCAGCTACCAAATGCCGGGCAAGGCGAGTTCGGCTCAGCTCATTCAGTTCGATATGGCGGGCATTTCTGTCTCGGCGGGCAGCGCCTGTTCATCTGGAACCTTAAAGACAAGCCGGGTGCTCACCGCCATGGGCTGGAACGACACAGAGGCCGCAGAAGTCGTGCGGATCAGCTTTGGCCCAGAAACCAGCCGCAGCGATGTGTATCGCCTGAGCGGAACATGGCAGCGCATCCGGGGATGAGCATTTATCTCGATTATCAGGCAACAACGCCGCTTGCGCCCGAAGCTATGGCGGCGATGCGGCCTTGGCTGGAAGATAAATGTGCCAACCCCCATGCATCCCATCGGCTTGGGCGCGAAGCCGCCGCCGCCGTTGAGGTCGCGCGGGATCAGGTGGCGGCCTTGCTCCCAAAAGGCGGGCGGGTTTATTTCACCAGCGGGGCCACAGAGGCGATCAACTGGGCCTTGCGCTGTGCGGGCGGTGGCAAGATTGCCATTGCCGAAACCGAACATGCGGCCGTGCGCGACACGGCTCATTGGCTTGGGACGCAGGGGCGCGAGGTGGAGATCATGCCCGTCGATCAATCCGGTTTGATCAATCCCACCGCCCTGCCCGCGCAGATGGGCATGGCAGCTATCATGCTGGTTAATAATGAGATTGGGGTGATCCAGCCCATTGCCGCCCTTGCCGAACAGTCACACCGCGCGGGTGCGCTGGTCCTATGCGATGCGGTGCAGGGCTATGGCCGCATCGCCATTCCCGATGGGCCAGATTTGATTGCGATCAGCGCACATAAAATCCACGGCCCCAAGGGCATTGGCGCACTCTGGGTGCGCGACGGGGTGGAGATTACCCCGTTTCTTTTAGGCGGCGGACAGGAAGGCGGCCTCAGATCGGGCACGCTCTCCCCGGCGCTCTGTGCCGGCTTTGGCGCGGCCGCTCATCTTGCAGCCAGCCGCTGGGATGAGGATGCAGCGCATGTGGCGCGGCTGTGGGCGCTGGCAACCGAGATGCTGCCCAAAGACTGGGCGCTCAATGGGTCAGCAACATACCGCTATCAGGGCAATTTGAACATCCGGCGCACAGGCCTTGATGTCGCCCGCCTTATATCGGAGCTGCGGGACATTGCCTTTTCCGCTGGCTCCGCCTGTGCCAGCGGGTCGGGTCGGCCAAGCCATGTCCTTCGGGCGCTTGGGCTGACCGACGCACAGGCGCGGAGCTCCCTTCGGATTGGGTTTGGGCGATATACATCCGAACAGGATTTGCGCTTTGCCTTCAGCACGATATTCGATGCCGCAGACAAACAAGGGCAGGAATGGTCATGATTCGAGTTTGCTTTCAGATGGCGGATGGCCAATCGGTAGAAGCCCAAGCGGCGGCGGGCGATAGCGCGCTGACCGTTGGGCAAGCCGCGGGCCTGCCGCTTGAGGGCACATGCGAAGGGCAAATGGCCTGTTCCACCTGCCACGTTATCGTCGACCCAGACTGGTTCGCCAAACTGACACGGGCGAGCGAAGATGAAGAAGATATGATTGATCTGGCTGCTGGCGCCACCCGCTATAGCCGCCTATCTTGCCAGATAATTCTTGATGAAAACCTCGATGGCCTAACCGTGCGGCTGCCGGTTGAAAGCCATAATATGCAAGGCCGATAGCCCAGACCCGCAAGCGGCACCCTTGCCCTTTTGCAAGAGCATCTCCATATGCCGGTCCGGGAGTCGGGCGGACGTGGTCTTCGCCAACCTGGTCAGGGCCGGAAGGCAGCAGCCACAACGAATTCGCCGCGGGTCGTTCCGGCTCCCACCCGCTTCTGGTCGTTGGATGGACGCGATCGGGATGAACCCTTCGACTTTCCAATTCATCGCGCGTAGAAGGATCTCATGTCCGACGATATAGACATGCATGATGATTTGGGGCCGGGCTTTGCCTTGGAGGAACCTGCGCCGCAAAAGACCTCAACCCCAGAGGCGCAGGCCTATCGCGTGCTGGCCCGCAAGTACCGGCCACAACGATTCTCTGAACTGATCGGGCAAGACGCCATGATCACCACGCTGGGCAATGCCATTAAGCGGGGTCGGTTGGCCCATGCCTTTTTGCTCACCGGGGTGCGCGGCGTTGGCAAAACATCGACCGCGCGGCTTGTCGCCAAGGCGCTGAATTGCATTGGCCCGGATGGCCAAGGCGGACCAACCATCGACCCTTGCGGCGTCTGTGAACCCTGCCGCGCCATTGCCGAAGGACGCCATATCGATGTGATCGAAATGGATGCCGCGTCGAACACGGGCATTGATGACATTCGCGAGATTATTGAGGCTGTGCGCTACGCCTCTGTCTCCGCACGGTTTAAGATTTACATCATCGACGAAGTCCACATGCTGTCGAAGGCGGCCTTTAATGGCTTGCTGAAAACGCTGGAAGAACCGCCGGCGCATGTAAAATTCCTCTTTGCGACGACCGAAATCCAAAAGGTTCCGGTCACGGTTCTATCGCGCTGCCAGCGATTTGACTTGCGCCGTATTCCCGCCGACCTGCTGGCGGCCCATTTCAGCCATGTCTGTACCGCCGAAGGCGTAACGGCATAGGCGGATGCGATCGCCCTCATCGCGCGCGCAGCCGAAGGTTCTGTGCGCGACGGACTCTCCATCTTGGATCAAGCCATCGCTCATGCCGATATGGACGGTGCGGGCACGGTGACGGGGGAGCAGGTTCGGGCGATGCTCGGCCTGTCTGACCGGGGAGCCATTCGTCGCCTCTTTGGCCTGTTGCTGAACGGCGATGCACCCGCCACTTTGACTGCCCTGCGCGATCAGCATGATTTGGGGGTCGAACCCGCCGCCATTTTCCGGGGGCTGCTGGAAACCTGCCATGGCACCAGCCTGGCAAAGGTCGGCACATTGGCCGACCCTGCCCAATCGGCCGAAGAGCGCGCTGATTATGACCAATGGGCCGCCGGGCTGAGCTTTCAGCTGCTGCACCGCATTTGGCAATTGCTGCTCAAGGGCCATGACGAAATCATCCGCGCCAGCGACCCGCGCGAGGCAGCCGACATGGCGGCGCTGCGCATTATCCATGCAAGTCAGCTTCCCGACCCCGGTGATCTGGCGCGCAAGCTGGAATCAGGTGCTCCGATTGCGATAGGCTCTGCCCAAACGCCTGCAGCGGCCCCATCTCGCGGCGCTATGGCAATGGCCGCCGCCTCTGCGCCATCTGTGCCAGAGACTTTTCCGGCGCTCATCGAGTTTCTGGCGCAAAATGGCCGGGCTCATTTGGCGCAGCAAATGCATGATTATGCAGGCCTGATCCGCTATGCCCCCGGCACGCTGGTGGTTCGCCCGGTCAAACCGCTGCCCGGCGACTTTGCCCGCGATTTGGCCGCCGCGCTCAAAAGCCTAACAGGCATGAATTGGGATGTGACGACGGCCGATGGCGATGCGCAACCATCCTTGTTGCAGCAAGAGCAGACCCGCGAAGATCAAGCGCGCGCGCGCATTTTGGCAACGCCTTTGGTGAAAGCCGCCTTTGATGCCTTTCCCGACGCCGAACTTGTCGACTATGAGATCGCCAAACTCAGCCCAGCCCAACGGAGCATAGCCTCATGAGATCCATCGATGACATTTTGAAAATGGCCCAAAATGTTCAGGCCGAGCTGGAGAAGGCGCAGGCCAATCTCGACACGATTGAAGTCGAAGGGGCAGCGGGCGGCGGTTTGGTGAAAGTCCGCGCATCCGCCAAGGGCCGCATCATAGGCGTGTCCATTGATGAGAGCTTGCTCGTGCCGACCGAAAAACAAATTTTGGAAGATTTGGTGACAGCAGCCTTTAACGATGCCCGCGCCAAAGCCGACGCCGTATCGAGCGAAGAAATGGGCAAAATGAAGGGCAGCATACCCTTGCCCCCAGGCTTTAATCTGCCCTTCTAAATCAAACGCCTTTTTCAGGGCCTATTGGTAGAGACAGGCGTCAAGCCCATCCCGTTTGACGACGCCGATATTGGCCGCAATGCGGTTGCCATGTCGCCGGGTAAAGCCCGACGGGCTGGCCGCTTCCCGCTTTTTAGGCAGCGGCAGAACAGCGGCGATCCGTGCGGCTTCTTGGGTTGATAGGGTCGAGGCGTCATGGTTGAAATAACGCTGCGCCCCCGCATTGGCGCCATAGGTACCAATGCCAGTTTCGGCTATATTGAGATAAACTTCCATAATCCGGCGCTTGCCCCAGATATTTTCAATGAGCAGCGTGAACCAAGCCTCTAAAGCTTTGCGCGCATAACCGCCCCCTTGCCAAAGAAACGCGTTTTTCGCGGTCTGCTGGCTAATGGTTGAGCCGCCGCGAATGCGACCGCCGCGCAAATTGCGCTCAAAAGCATTGGCGATGGCTTCGCGGTCAAAGCCTTCATGCGTGCAGAATTTGCCATCCTCGCCCGCAATGGCCGCGCGGGCCATATCCGGATCCATATCAGTGAGCGACATCCAATCCTTGGTCACGCTGCGCCCGGCGATCACGTCGCCCGCCATCGTGGTCGTATAGGGCGGGGGCACAAATCGATAGATGACCACCCACAAAACCGACAGGCCGATGAACCAGACAATCGCCTTGCTCGCCAAAACGGCCAGTTGCCGTGATTTTGATGTTGCCCCACCCCGCGCCATACGATCGGTTTAGCGTCTGATCTGCGTCGGGCAAGGGGCCTGTAATGGGCCAGCCGCGCGGCTGTGTTGCCCCCTTGGCCAAGCAGCGCTAAAGCGCCCGCTTTCCAGATAGTTTGAATTGGACGACCTGTGACCACGCTTTACGCCCGTTATGCCGCGCATATTGATGCTGCGCTTGATGCTTTAGAAAAAGAGGGCGTGTTGCAGCCGGGTGTGGACCGCCGCAATCTGACAGTCGAACCCCCGCGCGATGCCAGCCATGGCGATCTGGCTGCCAATGCCGCCATGGTGCTGGCGAAACCTGCGGGCATGAACCCGCGCGCGCTAGCCGAGGCGCTGGCTACAAGGCTGGGCGCGATAGAGGATGTGGCGTCCGTTGATGTCGCAGGACCGGGTTTTATCAATTTGCGCCTGACCGATGATGCTTGGCGCGCCGAGCTTGCTCTAATTGCCGAGGGCGGGGCGGATTATGGCCGATCCACATTGGGCAAGGGCAGCATCGTCAATGTCGAATATGTCTCTGCCAACCCGACCGGCCCCATGCATATGGGCCATTGCCGGGGGGCCGTGGTGGGCGATGCGCTGGCGACCCTGCTGGAACATGCCGGGCATAAGGTGATCCGCGAATATTATGTGAATGATGCCGGTGGTCAGGTCGATGTTCTCGCCCGGTCGGCGCATCTGCGCTATCGCGAAGCCTTGGGCGAAGATGTGGGCGAAATTCCCGAAGGCCTGTATCCGGGTGACTATCTGATCCCCGTTGGCCAAAAGCTCGCCCAGGACCATGGCGACCGCTTTGTCGGCGCGCCAGAATCGGGCTGGTTGGTCTTGTTCCGCGAGACGGCCGTCGCCGCAATGATGGACATGATCCGGGCCGATCTCGCCTTGCTGGGCATTCATCACGATGTGTTCTCATCCGAAGCGATCGTTCAGCGAGAGAAAAAGCCGGAAGCCGCCGAAGCCATTTTGCGCGAAAAAGGGCTTGTTTACGATGGCGTTTTGGAAGCGCCCAAGGGGGAAGTGGATCCCGATTGGGAACCCGTCACCCTGCCTCTGTTCCGCTCCACCCAATTTGGCGATGATCAGGATCGACCGATTAAAAAATCCAATGGCAGCTGGACCTATTTCGGGGCTGACATGGCCTATCACTTCCAAAAGGCGCAGACGGCAGATGCCCTGATTGATATTTGGGGGGCCGACCATGCGGGCACGGTCAAACGGATCAAGGCCGCTGTGACGGCTTTGACCGGGGGCACCAAGCCCTTTGACGTGAAGCTGGTGCAGATGGTGCGCCTGTTGCGTGGCGGCGAGCCTGTGAAAATGTCAAAACGGTCTGGCAATTTCGTGACTTTGGCCGATGTGGTGAACGAAGTGGGCAAGAATGTCGTGCGCTTCACCATGCTGACGCGCAAGGCCGATGCGCAGATGGATTTTGACTTTGCCAAGGTTGTGGAAGCCTCAAAAGACAATCCGGTTTTCTATGTGCAATATGCCCATGCGCGGATTTGCTCGCTCAAGCGCAAGGCGGCCGAAGCCGGAATTACCGCGAGCGGAAGCGAATTGGGCCGGTTGGATGCCGCCGATCTTGGGCTGGCGAAACTCGCTGCGCAATTGCCCCGACTTGTGGAAAGCGCAGCCCTTGCGCGTGAGCCGCATCGCATCGCCTTTTACCTCTATGATCTGGCCGCCGCCTTCCATGCCTATTGGAATAGCGGGAATGATGATCCCACCCGTCGCATGTTTCAGGCAGATGCCCCAGAGGTAACAGCAGCAAGGCTTTTCTTGGCGACCGCAATCGGGCAAGTCATTGCCAATGGTCTTGCCATCATGGGTGTGACCGCCGCTGAGGAGATGTAGGGCGCGTGCGCGACGAAAAGCATTTATCGCTGGACACAGAAGAGCGGCTTCCCTGGCTGGAACCTGTTGAGCCCGTCATCGTTCAGCCCTCCAAAACCTCTGGCTCTGCCTGGGTGTTGGTGATCGCGGCAATAGGGGCCATAATTCTGGTGTTCGGCGGCCTGTGGTGGATGAGCAATCGTGAAGTCAGCCTTGATGGAGACGGATCCATCATCGCAGCCCCTGCCCTGCCTTACAAAGTACGCCCAGATGATATTGGCGGAATGACTGTTGAGGGGCAGGGCGATGCCGCCTTTGCCGCCTCTGAAGGGGCAGATGCCAATGGTCAGCTTGATCTTGGTGCGGAACCCGAGGCCCCGGTTCAGGCGCAGCGCGTTGCCCCGGCCAAGCCTGCCGCACCCGTTGCAATGGGGCAAAAGGCAAGTGCCACTGTCGCGGTCGGCGGCGTCCTTGTGCCCGCCCGACCCAATGTCGCCGGCCCGCGGCCAGCGCCCAGACAACCGGGTGATACGAATGGCACAGGCTTGATCCAATTGGGCACCTATTCCGATGCCGCCGGGGCCAATCAGGCCTATGCCGCGCTGGTGCAACGCTATAACGATCTGGATGGCCTGCCCCGGCAAACAGCCAAAACAATTGTCGCCGGCAAAACATTTTACCAATTGCGCATTTCGGCTGGCGCGCAGGCACAAAATGTCTGTGCGCGCCTCAAGGCAGGTGGCGCCAGTTGCAGTCTGGTCAAGTAATCCCCAGTAAAGCACCCGCGCAAGGGCCGC
>JBJTAW010000032.1:0-13473 GCA_046091025.1 Chakrabartia sp.
CTGTGCTTGCCCTGCCACCCCAGCCCGGCCTCCCCCGCCAGCGGCTTTTCCATGACGGGCGCTGTATCCACAAACACCTTGAGCGCGCAGGGCGATTGATCGACCATCCAACGCGCCAGTGCCTTCAAGGCCTTTTTCACAATGTCATGATAATCCTGACCCTGCGCATAGACCGAAATCCGGCCACTGTCGCCAAACTCGGCCAGCGCCAGCGGATTGACGTTGGGGGCATAGCTCATGCCCAACATGATGGCCGATCGCGCCTCTGGCCAAAGCCCTTGGGGGGCGGCGCGCTGCGTGGCCCGCTCTGCCATCCAGGCCATCTCCCCATGCGCCCCGATGGCCAGCCAATCGATCAAAGGCGCGCTGAAATCGTGCCCGGCATGGGTAATCCCGCAGGCAGCGAAACCCAGCCGCGCCGCTTCTTCCTTGATTGCAGCAGCCGTTAGGGTTTTGGGTGCGGGTTTTTGCGCCATGAGCCTTGCTACCACGCCGGGGGCCAAGAGGAAATGCGTGCGCAATCTCCTCACCTCGGCGCATTTCAGAACGGCTTGTCGCAGCTACCGCCAAAGGTCATTGACACGAGTGTAAACAGTGGCAGATTGGCACGGAGACTCATAAAATGAGAGAGGTTCGGTCATGGCAACGGTGCTCAAGGAAACGGCTCAGGATGCAAACCCCTGGGATGTGTCGCGTGCAGAGCTGTATACGCAGGATGTCTGGCAGGAGCCCTTCCGCCAGATGCGTGAAAAATCACCCATTTACTTCTGCCCAGAATCGAAATTCGGCCCCTATTGGTCGGTGACGAGTTACAAGGCGATCCAGCATATTGAGGCGTTGCCGAAGGTCTTTTCTTCCAGCTGGGAATATGGCGGCATCACCGTTGCCGGCGACGGCGTCGACAACCTGCAAGAGGGCGACATCCCGATGCCCATGTTCATCGCGATGGACCCGCCGCAGCATACGGCGCAGCGCCGCACAGTTGCCCCCGCTTTTGCCCCGACAGAGGTAGAGCGGATGCGCGCCTACACCGTCGCGCGCACGGCGGCCGTGCTCGATAGCTTGCCCATTGGCCAGCCCTTTGACTGGGTTGAAAAGCTGTCGATCGAATTGACGACGCAGATGCTCGCCATCCTGTTCGACTTCCCTTGGGAAGAGCGCCACAAGCTGACCCGCTGGTCAGATGTTCTGGGCGATATTGAGAGCTTTGATACGCTGGAAAAGCGGCAGCACCGCCTGGCCACCGCCTTTGAAATGGGCGCGTCCTTCAAGGAGCTTTGGGATCGTAAGGCCACCAGCCCCGGTCAGCATGACCTCATCTCTGTCATGCTTCAATCCGATGCGATGAAGCATATGAGCCATGAAGAATTTATGGGGAACCTCATTCTCCTGATCGTCGGCGGCAATGACACGACCCGCAATTCCATGACGGCCTTTGCCTATGCCATGGATAAATTCCCGGAAGAACGGGCCAAGCTGGAGCAAAATCACAGCCATGAGCTGGCCGTGAATGCAATGCATGAACTGATCCGCTGGCAGACGCCGCTGGCGCATATGCGCCGCACGGCAACCGTAGATACCGAGCTGTTCGGCCTCGAGATCGAATAGCGGGATAAGCTGGCGCTGTGGTCGAGTGCGGCCAACCGCGACGAAAGCGTCTTCCCAAATGGCGATAAGATCATTGTCGATCGCGAAAATGCCCGCCGGCATTTGTCCTTTGGCTATGGAATTCACCGTTGCGTGGGCGCGCGCGTCGCGGAATTGCAGCTGACAACGCTGATTTCCGAACTGCAAAAGCGCCGCCTGCGCGTCAATGTGCTGGAAGAGCCAACGCGCGTCCCGGCAAGCTTTGTGCATGGCTATAAGAGCATGATGGTAGAGCTCTCCCAATATTGAGTCCGTCTGAGCTGCTGCGAATACAGGCCCGTCTGCACCCCGCAGGCGGGCCTTATTGCATCAGGTGGTCGACCCCAGAAAGGGGTTCGAAAACCATCCCCAACACCCTTGTGATTCCGGCCGTTTTTCCTTGGGTTACGGCACGCCTTTCCCTATAGACTTACCATGACAGACGAAATCGCAAACATCCCGAATTCCAACGACTATGGCGCTGACTCGATCAAGGTCCTCAAAGGCCTTGATGCGGTGCGTAAGCGGCCGGGCATGTATATCGGCGATACCGATGATGGTTCTGGTCTGCACCACATGGTGTTTGAGGTCTCGGATAATGCGATTGACGAGGCGCTGGCCGGCCATTGCGACCGGGTGATCATCCAACTCAATCCCGATGGATCGGTCTCAGTTGAAGATAATGGCCGCGGCATCCCAACCGATATTCACACAGAAGAAGGCGTATCGGCCGCCGAAGTCATCATGACGCAGCTGCACGCAGGCGGGAAGTTTGAAAACACGTCGGACGACAATGCCTATAAGGTGTCGGGCGGCCTGCACGGCGTCGGCGTGTCCGTTGTCAACGCGCTGTCGATCCGGTTGGATTTGACCATCTGGCGCGATGGGCAAGAGCATTATATGCAGTTTCAACATGGCGATGCCGTGGCGCCGCTCAAGGTCGTCGGCCCGGCGGGCAATGATGATCGGGGTCGGCCCAAGCGCGGCACGCGCGTCACCTTCCTGCCAAGCCCAGACACGTTCAAGATCACCGAGTTTGATTTTGACAAGCTGGAGCACCGCTTCCGCGAATTGGCCTTCCTCAAGTCCGGCGTCCGCCTGTTCCTGATCGACGCGCGCCATGCCGAAAAGAAGGAAGTTGAGCTGCATTATGAAGGTGGGATTGCAGCTTTTGTGAAATGGCTAGATCGCGCCAAGGCGCCGCTTTTTCCTGATCCCATTGCCGTTGCCGGGCAACGCGATGGCATTGGCATTGAAGTCGCGCTAGAATGGAATGACAGCTATTACGAAAACGTCCTGTGCTTCACCAACAACATCCCGCAGCGCGATGGCGGCACGCACTTGGCCGCCTTCCGCGCAGCACTCACCCGCACGCTCAATAACTATGCGGAAAAATCGGGCCTTTTGAAAAAGGAGAAGGTGAGCTTAACGGGCGAGGATATGCGCGAAGGCTTGACCGCCATCGTCTCGGTCAAATTGCCCGATCCCAAATTCAGTTCGCAGACCAAAGACAAGCTTGTCTCATCCGAAGTGCGTCAGCCGCTCGAAAGTCTGATGGCCGATAAAATGGCCGAATGGCTTGAAGAAAACCCGGCCAATGCCCGCGCCGTCGTTCAGAAAATCATCGATGCCGCAGCCGCCCGTGAAGCGGCCAAGCGGGCGCGTGAACTGACCCGGCGCAAGGGCGTGATGGACATTGCCTCCCTGCCCGGCAAGCTGGCCGATTGCCAAGAACGCGATCCTGCAAAGTCCGAACTCTTCCTGGTCGAAGGGGATTCCGCTGGCGGCTCTGCCAAACAGGGCCGCGACCGCCAATATCAGGCGATCCTCCCCTTGAAGGGTAAGATCTTGAATGTGGAGCGCGCGCGCTTTGACAAGATGCTGTCTTCCAAGGAAGTTGGCACGCTCATTCAGGCGATGGGCACGGGCATTGGCCGTGATGATTTCAACATTGAAAAGCTGCGTTATCATAAGATCGTCATCATGACCGACGCCGATGTCGACGGCGCGCATATCCGTACGCTGCTGCTCACTTTCTTCTATCGGCAGATGCCAGATATTATCGCGCGCGGGCATCTCTTCATCGCACAGCCGCCGCTCTACAAGGCAGTGCGTGGCCGCTCAGAAGTTTATTTGAAGGATGATGCAGCCCTTGACGATTATCTGGTCGAAGGGGGTCTGGCGGCGACCGCGCTGGAAACCAGCGGCGGAACCCGCTCTGGCGCGGATCTCAAGCTGCTCATTGATCATGCGCGGCGGATGCGCGCGCTGATGCGCTATGTGCCGCGCAAATATCATCCCGCGATTATTGAGGGATTGGCGCTGGTCGGCGCGCTTGATCCGGCGCTGGATGCAGCCGGGCGTCAGGCCGCGGTTGATCGGGCGGCCGGATGGCTCGGCCGTGCAGACAAGGAAGCAAATTGGTCCGGCATTGTCAGCGAAGAAGGCGGCTATCATCTGCAACGCCTGTGGCGCGGCGTGACCGACCATCACATGATTGAAGCGAGCTTCCTGCTGAGCCAAGAGGCACGCCGCCTGCACAGCTTAGTCGCCGAACAGACAGAGGCCTATGCAACTGTCAGCCGTCTGGTCGCGATTGGCAAGGCGCAGGCAGAAAGCACCGCCCCCGAAGGCGATGAGGAGGACGCGCAGCCCGTCATCACCAAGGGCACGACAGCCATCTCCCGCCCGTCTGAGTTGCTCGATGCCATCCTCGCGGCGGGCCGGAAGGGCCTGTCGATTTCGCGCTATAAAGGCTTGGGCGAAATGAATGCCGAACAGCTTTGGGAAACAACGCTGGACCCGGACAATCGCTCGCTCTTGCGCGTGGAAATTGCACAGGCCGATTTGGCGGATGAGATTTTCACCCAGCTGATGGGCGATGTTGTCGAGCCCCGCCGCGATTTCATTCAACAAAACGCCCTGAACGTCGCCAATCTCGACATCTAACCGCGTGCCGGACATGAGAAGGGCCGCAAAGCCATCAGGCTTTACGACCCTTCCGCATGGTCAGCGATCGGAGGAATGGGCCCGCAAGCGTTTAGAACGAAGCGGTGCCATTGCCGAAGAGACCAAAGGCTGCGGTAACCGCGCCTATCCCCGAATCACCCTTTCCGACCTCTTAGCTGGACCATGAGACATCGGATCACCTCCTTTCGCTAGTTGCGCCTAGCAACCCTCTTGGGTTGCCCGACCAAAATGAGTCGAAGCGATCGAAGATTCAAGTCTTGTAAAGTTGCAAGATGCTGTCAGACTTGATCATTCTGGCTTGGTGCAGACCGATCTGATGTCAGCGCCGACATTCTTCCACAACCCGCGCAAATTCGGCCCATGTCGGGACGATGAGGTCTTCTGTGCCCAGCAGGCCGATGAGAAATGCGCCGCGGCTGTGCGCCATCGCGTCCAGCATCGGGTCTTTGGCAGCCAGCTCTGCAGAAATATAGCCGGGCAACGCCATGCTTGCCTGCGCTGGATAGAGGCGGCTAACCCCTGTCGCGCGCACCGTCATCTGTGCTGCCAGCCCTGATGGCATCAGCCCAAATCGAGAGATGCTGATCCGTCCATTGGTTCGATCACAGGCAACCACCAAATCTGCCGAAGCTTGCGACCGCCCAAAAAGCGCAACACCGCCCCGAGGCTCTGCGCGATAGATCCAATCGCCGGGCGTGGGGCGACGGTCTTCCCAATTGGCGACAGGGGGCGCGATGGGCGGCGCAATAGAGGGGCGAACAACCGGCTTTGCTGGGCCGGGTGGCGGGGGTGTCGTTGCACACGCCGTGAGCAGCAGCGTTGCAAGGACCGTCCCAGCTATGGTGATCAACCGCATATGGCCTTTGTGCGGCGGTCTGCGGCCTTTGGCAAGGCCGGGCGTTGGCAGAGTGCAATAGCGCAAGCCCATTGCAACGCGCCGCCGCCAGCGTTAAGGCGCGTCCCTCGGATGCGGGGCTGTAGCTCAGTTGGTAGAGCGCATCGTTCGCAATGATGAGGTCAGGGGTTCGATTCCCCTCAGCTCCACCATCCGTCCACCCTCCCAGAATTTGCGTCTCAATCCGCTGGAACCAGAGCGGCTCTGCCAAAAGGATTAGGCATTTAAGCCATAAGGAAACTGGTGCTTCCCCATCTTGCCGGGCCATGGAGGTCGCGTGCATGGCAGGCGGCCTTTCTCTTGGTCGATGCCCTTGAAAAGGAACGGGAATATGAGATCCACCGCCCTAGTTTCAGCAATTGGCCTTGCTCTATATGCCGCCCCTGCTGTGGCAGCCGACGGCCCGGGCCCCTTTGTCGAGCTGTCAGCTGGATCCTCTTGGGCCAATAAGCTGGGCCTTACAGTGGGCACAACACCCAACCCGACCACGAACGGCATCAGCCTCACCCACAAGACGGGTTATGATGTTGCTGTGTCTGCGGGCATGGATTTTGGCCTGTTGCGCGCCGAAGTGGAATTGAGCCAGCGAGCGGCATCCCTGAATAAGGTCACCACAACCGTGCCCGTTCCGGCACGATTGGTCAGTGGGTCGACAACGCCCATTTTAACCCAAGGCAGCTTTACCGCTTTTTCCGGCACCACCCGGGCCCGGGCCGCCATGCTGAACGGCTATGCCCAATTGGGCGATGCAAATCAGACCAAGTTTTTTGCAGGCGCGGGGGTTGGCTATGCCCGATTTGAGGCGCGCAGCTATGCGTTGGCGTCTGGCGTGCCGTTCCTCAATGGGCGGGACAAGGGCCTTGCTTGGCAGCTCTTGGCGGGGGTGCGCGAACCCTTGTCAGATAGGATCTCCATTGGGGTGAAATATCGCTATTTCCGAACCAAATCCTTTGCCCTGACCGATGCGTTGGACCGCAGCATCACGTGGCGATCTTCCTTCCAAAATGTGCAGGCGACATTGAGATACGCATTCTAACCCAGCGCGGGGCAGCCAAAACCGTCCCCGCTCTGCCACATTGACTTCGATCAACAAAGTTTTTGTGCCCAATCAAGAACACAAGTTCGCGTCTCATGCATTTCCCTTGTTCTAGAAACGAAGGAATTGTGCAGTTGGTGAAGTCGATCTTGCTCCACATCTATGAAGATGATGCCCTTGACGGTCGCTTGTCCGTCGCGCTGGACCTGTGCCGGGCACACGACGCGCATCTGACATGCGCCTATGTCACCCCCTTTTCCGCTTATGTCGGTATGGATCCGGTCGGTGGGATATTCGCAAGCGGCGCGATCATCTAAAGCCTACGTGAGAGCGAAAAGCTGACCGCAAAACGGGTGGAGGCCCGCATGTCCCGAGAGGATGTCCGCTGGGATTGGCAATCCTTTGATGGCGATCCGGCCCAGACACTCATTTCCCTTTCAGCGCTTTCAGATCTCGTGATCATAAGCCAGCCGGACGGAAATTCTGGCACCAGCCGTCCTTTACCTTTGGTGGATGAGGTTGTGATCCATAGCGGCTGCGCGGTTCTCGTCGTGCCCGAAAAGATGACGCAGATGGATGCAACCGCACCCATTGTGGTCGGCTGGAATGCATCTGCAGAAGCGGCTCGGGCCATCCGCCTTGGCCTCCCCGCGCTCAAGCTTGCGTCGAGTGTCACATTGGTGTCCATCGGCGAAGAGGGAGAGGTCTTCCCGCAGACAGAGGCGTCGGCCTATTTATCGCGGCATGACATCACATCTGACCTGATCAGTTTTGATGAAGATGCCGGACCTGCGGACAAGGTTCTGACAGAGGTTGCCCAGTCGCAGGGCGCAGGTGCTATCTTGATCGGCGCCTATGGCCACTCCCGCCTGCGCGAAACCTTGCTCGGCGGTGTCACCCGGCGGCTGACCACAAAGTCTGATATTCCCATTTACCTCGGGCGATGACGGCCACCGCAACAGGGGCCTCAAGCGGCGAGGGCGAGCTGCTCCAAACCGCGGCGATCTTTGATGAGCACGCGCCTGCGATCCGGCAACTCGATCATCGCTGCCTCTTTCAGCTTGGTGAGCTGACGGCTGACCGTTTCAATCGTCAGGCCAAAAACATCCCCCATTTGTTGGCGGTCCATCGGCAGATCAAATTCGTCGAGAAAGGGTGTGATAGCAGCACAGGTTGCGCTGCCCAAGCGGTTCGACATTTCGAGCAGCAGCGTCGCGATGCGCTCGCTCGCCGTCTTGCGGCCGAGCAGCATCATCCATTGGCGCGCCCGGTCCAGTTCATTCAGGGTGCGTTGCAACAGCTTATGCTGAAGATCCGGATCGTCCTTGGCAAAACCCTCAAAGGCAGCGCGCGTGAAAATACAGATTTCGGCATCGGTCAGCGCGGTGATGCTATAGAGGCTTTCTGTGCCAAAGGGCCGTCCGATAAAATCTGAAGGGAAAACAACGCCGACAATTTGTTCGCGTCCATCTGCAGTCGAAATAGAAAGGTTCAGGACGCCTTGGATGACAGTGGCGACAACCAGCGCCTCATCCCCTTCCCAGACAATGGTTTGACCACGCGTCACATGTTGCTTGCGGCCCATCCTAGACAAAAGGGCCAGCTCATCCTGCGCCAGCGCCGAACAAATAGCGCGGTTTCGTACCAGACAGGCTTCGCAATCCGACATGGCCATAAGGCTAGGGCAAGCCAGCTTTCCGGTCCAACCAAAAAGCTGGCAATGCACCAATCTATGACATTATTTCAGATTTTATCGGCAGGTCGTGCCCGGCCCCGCCGCCAGATCGAGGCAGCGCCCATCGACTGAGCCGGGATCAATCGGCAGACCCACAAGGCTTGCCAATGTGGGCATGATGTCCACCGTCTCCACCGGCTGGGGTTGTTCAAACGGAGTCATGCCCTTGCGCCAGAACAGGATAGGCACGCGCCGCTCATCCTCCCATGGGCTGCCATGCGTTGCGACATAGCCGCGAATGCCCGCGGGCATCGGCTGCTGACCATTGAGCAAGGCGATATAAATATCCCCTGAGCGATCCGGCACAAAGGACGCGCGCACTCGCTGTGCAACGGTCCACATCGCCGGGTTGCCAGTGGGGACCGGAAGCTCCGCAATGTCGGCCTTGGCAAACACAGCCGCGACCTTGCCCGCAAATTGCCGTTCCACCTCTGCCTTGAGCCAAGCGGCCGCCTCTGCCCGGCGATTGCCCGGGACATTGGGGGTGAACCAATACTCCCCGCCCAAGGCGCGATTTTCACTCAGCGCGCCCTGCCAGCCAAATTGCTTGGCCAGCATCTGCGACAGCACCGGGGCGGCGAGCGACAAAGGCGCGCGGCTGGCCGAAGGATAGGCATGGTCCTTATGGCGTTCTGGCGCATCAAAGCCGCCATGGTCGGCCGTCAAAGCGACAACATAATCCATTTTCTGGCGATCCAGCATCGCGAAAAACTGCCCCAGCCGCGCATCAAGCGAGAGCATCTGACCACACATTTCCGGCCCTTCAGTGCCATAGCTATGACCGATATAATCGGTCGCAGACAGGCTGATCGCCAGCACATCCGTGCCCGCGCCCCGGCCCAATCCGTTCGCGGCAACCATGCTTTCGGCAAGATCAAGTGTTGCCAAATCAATGGCGCGGGTCGTCCGGAAGTCCTTGGCTGTATTTTCCGCCTTGTCCGTGCGTGGTCCATCCTCCGCGCCATCGCCGACCGTCAGCTTGCCGACCTGAACCGGCGCTATCCGCGCCTGACATTGCGGCGGCAGGGGCGGGATGACGGGCTTGGCAATCCATTGCGCAATGCGGGCATTAACGGCGGCGAGTGCTGGAACAGCGGTGTTCACCCCACTGCGATCCGCCCCGACATAGGTCGTGAAGCCCTTGGCCCGCCAATCATACCAAAAGGTTTGATCTGCCTTGCGTCCGGCCATGAGCGTCGCGCCACGATCCTTGCCCGAGACGGCAAAAACGCGCGTTGTGCTGCCGGGCAGGGATTTCATCCGATCGCCCAGCGTCTGCCAATCCGCGCTCAAATGTTTGAGCGAGACCGTGTAATCATCATGCGAACTGCCAGGGATATCTTCGTCCTCAACGCAATAAATCTCATCATAACGATCGCCGCGCATACCGAACCAATCATTGGCCGCGATCCCGGCACGGCCCGGGCGAATGCCGCTGGTGATGGTGGAGTGGCCCGGGCAGGTTTCAGTTGCGGCATGGCTTTGATAGCCGCCGGGAAAGACAACGCCACTGGCCATGCGCTTAAGGCCGCCGGTATATTTGCCGCGCCATTGGCTGAACAGGTCGCCTGAAAACTGGTCGACCGAAAGGACGACGACCAACTTGGGCGCGTCAGCTGGCGCTTGCGCCTGCACGGGCATAGCCGAAAAAAGGGCGGCGGCGGCAAACCAGCGGGCAAACCTCATCCAAAGTCTCCTGTGCAATCTATTGCAAGCTTGGCTATAGAGCCGACCATGACCTCGCAAGGACTTTCCGTAGCCGCCCTTCGTGGCCTGATAATGACAGCGCTGCTGGCGCTTGTCGCGCTCGCTCTGCCTGCGCGGGCGGAGAATAACATCACAACGCGGCTAGTGGCCGAAAGCCAGACGCCGGCTGCGGGTCAGACCATCATGCTGGCCATTGATATGCAGCCAAAGCCCGGCTGGCATGGCTATTGGAAAAACCCCGGCGATGCAGGTGTCGGCATTCAGCTGAATTGGAGCCTTCCCAAAGGCGCAAGCCTTGGCGCCATGCGCTGGCCTGTTCCCGAACAGCTTGTTGTCGCCGGGTTGATGAACCATGTGTTCAACGGCGGCCACGCGCTGTTATTGCCGCTGACTCTGCCAAAGGGGCTGACACCCGGAACGCGCCTGCTCTTGCGCGCGCAAGCCCAATGGCTCGCCTGCACCGACAAGATTTGCGTGCCCGAACGCGGCACATTGCTGGTGGATCTGGTCGTGGGTGATGGCCGGATTGCGCCCAAGGATCAGGCGCTATTTGATCAATGGCGCGCGCGCCTTGCCATGCCCTTGGGCAGCGAAGGGCGTTTTGAACAAGCGGGCAAGACAATGCGCATCGCCTTGCCCCTGCCCGCCAGCGTTCCAGCGAATGACCCATGGTTTTACGCCGAAACCGAAAATGCCCTGCGCTATGCAGCGCCGCAAAAATGCCTGCGCAACGGCGATGAAATCATCATCGAAACCGAATCCTCCGGCACGCCGGTGACAGAATTGCGGGGCGTTATCGCCACAGGTGATGGGCGCGGGTTTGAAATTGTGGCACGGCCCGGCGCAGTCCCTCCCGCCAGCCCAGCCTTTGATGCGACAACAATCCTTCTGGCGCTCGGCGGGGCCTTATTGGGCGGCCTTTTGCTCAATGTCATGCCCTGCGTCTTTCCAGTCATCAGCCTCAAGGCCATGAGCCTTGCCCGGGCAGGCGGTGATCAAAAAGCAGCCCAGCAAGAGGCTCTGGCCTATACGCTGGGCGTTGTTCTAACCTGCCTTGCTTTGGGCGGCGCGCTGTTGGCGCTGCGTGCAGGCGGCATGGCCATTGGCTGGGCCTTTCAGTTGCAAGAGCCGCGGGTCATTCTGCTCCTGCTGCTGCTGGTCGTCGCGATCACGCTCAATCTGGCGCAGATCTTTCACCTGCGCGGCTTTGGCGGCGGGCAATCGCTTGCCGGGCGCGATGGTGTGGGCGGGGCATTTTGGACAGGGGTTCTCGCCGCCTTTGTCGCTACCCCGTGCACCGGTCCGTTCATGGCAGCCGCCTTGGGCGCCGCGCTTGTGCTGCCGATAGCGGCGGCGCTCGCCATTTTTGCCGGGCTCGGCCTTGGGCTGGCCCTGCCCTTCTTGCTGATTGGCTATATCCCCGCCCTGCGCGCGCGCCTGCCCAAGCCCGGCCCTTGGATGGCCCGGTTCCAGATCATCCTTGCCATTCCCATGGCGCTGACAGCGGCGGGCCTTGCTTGGCTCCTCTGGCGACAGACGGGTACGTCAGGCCTTACCATCGGCATCGCTGCCACGCTGGCGCTCTCCGTTGGGCTGATCCTCATCGGCCGTCGGCAGGCAGGCGGGCAGACCACACTTGCCTTTGCCGCTGCCCTCGCCCTTGCCAGCCTGACGCTCATTACGCTCGTGCCGCTCAACGTAGCAGCGGCTCGCAGCGAGGCCAGCGACCATGTGCCGTTCAGCGCCTCCAAACTTGCGGAATTGCGCGCAGAGGGCCGACCCGTCTTCCTTTATTTCACCGCCGATTGGTGTTTGACCTGCAAGGTGAATGAACAGGCCGCCATCAACCGCGATGATGTGAAGGCGGCTTTTGACAAAGCAGGCATCATCATCATGGTTGGGGATTGGACAAATGCCGACCCTGCCATTGGCCGCTTTCTAGAAGCACAGGGCCGGTCGGGCGTGCCCCTCTATCTCTATTATGCAAAAGGGGCAGATCCCACAGAACTGCCCCAGATTTTGACACCCGCCCTGCTGACGGCGCTGGCCGCACCCGGGCGCTGACCTCTTGCGTCATTCCCGCGAAGGCGGGCAACCAAAACTGCCCTGGCCAACGAACATAAGCCTGACTGCGTCCTCCCCTTATTTATGGGTTCACGCCTGCGATAGAATGACGGGTGGATTCTCGTTCAGCCCAGGTCTGCCTTCACGAAGTCAGCACAGCGTTCCCCAATCATAATGGATGGGGCATTTGTATTGCCAGAGACAAGGCGCGGCATCACCGACGCGTCGGCGATATAAAGCCCCTCTACCCCGCGCACGCGCAAGTGCGGATCGCACACTGCCTGATCATCCGACCCCATGCGGGCCGTACCCACCGGGTGATAGACCGTATCGGCGCGACTGCGGATCAGGTGATCGAGCGCGGCATCATCGTCGAGCGGCGTGGCATGCCAATCCACGCCTTGATGCTGGGCCAGCGCCGGGGCAGCGGCAATGCGATGCACCAGCTTCACCCCATCGCGCAGCACCTGCATGTCGCGATCATCATCTAAGAAATTGGGATCAATAAGCGGCGCCGCCATGGGGTCCGCACTCGCCAGGCGCACGGTGCCACGGCTGTGCGGCCGCAAGACGCAGACATGGATGGAATAGCCCGCGCCGCTCACCGATTCCCGACCATGATCTTCCAGCATCGCGGGCACAAAGTGAAACTGCACGTCCGGCACGGTCACATCGGCACGGGTTTTGGCAAAGCCGCCCGATTCCGCATAGGGTGTGGTCAAAGTCCCCGTCCGCTTGGACCGCCATTCAAAGATCGAGCGTAAGAACCGCATCGATCCAGACAGGGTGGTGCCATTGAAAACACTGCCCCCGGTTTTGAAGCTGGCGACATAATCAATATGATCTTGCAGATCAGACCCAACTGCGGGCCGATCCACCAGCACCTCTATGCCGTGCGCCTTGAGATGATCGGCCGGGCCAATGCCCGACAGCATCAGAATTTGCGGCGTGCCAAAGGCCCCGGCAGACAAAATGACGGCCCGGCGCGCGCGCAGCGTGCGTGTTGTGCGCCCCTGCCGGATGCGCACGCCCGTGGCCTTGCCATTTTCAATGATGATTTTCTCAACCTGCGCCCCGGTTTCCACATTCAGCCGACCTGCGGCCTGCGCGGGCAAAACATAGGCGCGGGCTGCCGTCCAGCGTTCGCCCTTTTTCTGGGTGACTTGATAGACGCCAACGCCTTCCAGCTTCACCCCATTGAAATCGGGGTTGCGCGGCAGCTGCAATTCGGCAGCGGCCTCGACAAAGTCGACACTACCCGGATTGGGCCAAAGCTGATCACTGACCGACAAGGGGCCGGTGCCGCCATGAAACTTATCGTCCCCGCGCACATTGGCTTCGGCCCGGCGGAAGACGGGCAAGACGTCTTTATAGCTCCAGCCCTTGGCCCCAAGCTTATGCCAATTATCATAATCCCAGGCACAGCCACGAATATAGAGC
>JBJTAW010000033.1:0-6143 GCA_046091025.1 Chakrabartia sp.
TGCCCGAGGCGATGGAAAATCTGCGCGGCAAAGAAATGGCCAAGGTGATTGAGGCCAATCGATCGTCACTCGAAACGCCGATTGGAAA
The DNA here is from genome assembly GCA_046091025.1 of Chakrabartia sp. Classification (GTDB taxonomy): domain Bacteria; phylum Pseudomonadota; class Alphaproteobacteria; order Sphingomonadales; family Sphingomonadaceae; genus Aquisediminimonas. The sequence continues at coordinate 89 of JBJTAW010000033.1, forward strand.
TGCGTGGGAGGGTGCTGCGGACGCGGATGTCGTTCTGGTTGAATTTTTCGATTATGTCTGTGGCTATTGCCGCGCCTCTTTGGAGGATATTGACCGGCTATTGGCCGAGGATAAAAAGCTTAAGGTCGTTTACCGCGACATGCCCGTGCTGGGCCAAACCAGCCTGGATGCGGCGCGGCTTTCGGTTGCGGCCGCGCTTGCCGGGAAGTTCGGCGCAGTGCATAAGCCGCTTTATGGCAATGGCCGCCCAACGGCATTGGTCGTTGACGCGACCCGGCGGCGCATCGGTCTCGATGCAGCGGCTTTGACCCGTCCAGAAGTTGATCAGGAAATTGCGAGCAACATCCGCTTTCAGCGAGAACTGGATTGAGCGGGCACGCCCGCTTGGGTGGTCGGTAATAAAGTGTTGGTTGGCGCCGTCGGCTATGATGGCTTGAAAGCGGCCATTGCAGAGGCGCGGGCGGCGCGGGCTGGCAAATAGCGCCTCCGGCGAAGTTTTCCTTTGGTAAAAAGCCGGGGCGTGGCATTGTCTGCCCATGAAATGCCTTATCTCCTTTGGCCTATTGGCCGCCCTTTTTCTCGGCGCGAGTTCTGCGTCGGCTGCACCGCTTCAGAAAGTGTCCATGACGACCAAATCCACCACGCCCCCCGTTGCTGCCCGCAAACCGCACAGCTTTGAACAGCATGGCACGCGCATTGAAGACCCTTATTTCTGGCTGCGCGACCCGGATTATCCGAAAGTCGATGATGCTGAGGTGCTCGACTATCTCAAGGCAGAAAACGCGTATTTTGAAACCCAGATGGCGCCCCTGACGCCGCTGATCGACACCATTTTTCAGGAGATGAAGGGCCGGATTAAGGAGGATGATTCCTCCGTGCCGCAAAAGGATGGCGATTATCTCTATTGGCGGCGCTTCCAATTGGGCGCGCAATATAAGCAATGGCTGCGCAAGCCTGTGAAGGGCGGCGCGGAAGCGATTATCATCGATGAAGCCAAGCTTGCTGAGGGCAAGGACTATTTCCGGCTGGGCGGTGTCGCTGTGGCCGAAAATGATCGCATCATGGCCTATTCCACCGACACAGATGGGTCTGAACGGTTCACCATCCGCTTTCGCGATCTGGTGACGGGGGAGGATTTGCCCGATTTGATTACCGGCACGGGCGGAAGCTTTGCCTTCACCAAGGACAGCAGCTTTCTTCTCTACACGCCGGTCAATGATAATTGGCGCAGTGAAAAGGTGATGCTGCATAAGCTGGGCACGCCAGTCGCGCAGGATAAAATGCTGTTCCATGAACAGGATATCGGCTTTCAAGTCGGTGTCGGGATGACCCATTCTGAAAAATATCTGATCATCGCGACGGGCGATAATGTGACAAGTGAGGTCCGCCTGCTGCCTGCCGACAATCCCTTTGCCGCGCCCATATTGGTGCGCGAACGCCAACCCGGTGTGGAGTATGATGTGGAAGAGCATGACGGCACGCTCTTCATCCACACCAATGACACCAGCCCGCAATTCCGGCTGGTGACAGCGCCGATTGCTAAGCCTGCGGAATGGACGGTACGGATTGCTGCCTCGCCGCGTTTTTACATGACGGGGGTCGCCACATTTGCCGATTTCTTCGTTGTCGAAGGCCGGGAAGATGGCCTCGATCAGGTGGAAATTCACCCCTATGCGGGTGGCACGCCAAAGCGGGTCAAATTCCCCGAAGCGACCTATACAGCCGGGCTCGACGACAATCCCGAATATCGTGTGAAGACGCTGCGTCTCTCTTATGAATCGATGGTCACGCCCGACACGGTGATCGATTACGATGTGACGACAGGCGCAATGACGACGCTGAAGGTTCAGGAAATCCCCAGCGGCTATGATGCCAGCCAATATGCGACCGAACGGGTGGAGATCACCGCGCGCGATGGCACGAAGGTGCCGGTGTCGGTTGTGTATAAAAAGGGCTTTGAAAAGAACGGCAATGGCCCGCTCTATCTCTATGCCTATGGCGCTTATGGCTATGCTGTGTCGCCGGGATTTTCGACCTTGCGTCTCTCACTGCTGGATCGGGGCTTTGCCTTTGCCATCGCCCATATTCGCGGCGGTGATGATCTGGGCCAGCAATGGTATCTGGATGGCAAGCTCACCAAGCGTACCAACACGTTCAACGATTTTGTCGATGCGGCCAAGGGCATGATCGCGCTTGGCTTTGCAAAGCCGGGCCGGATTGTGGCGGCCGGCGGATCGGCCGGCGGGGAGCTGATGGGGGCGGTTGTGAATTCTGATCCCCAGCTTTTTGGCGGGGTGGCCGCGCACGTCCCCTTTTTCGATGTGTTGAACACGATGCTGGATGATAGCCTGCCCCTCACGCCGGGCGAATGGCCGGAATGGGGCAACCCCATTTCGGACAAGGCGGCCTTTGACTTTATACGCAGCTATAGCCCTTATGATAATGTGCGCCCGCAAGCCTATCCGCCGCTCTTTGTGACAGGCGGCCTGAATGATCCGCGCGTCACCTATTGGGAACCAGCCAAATGGGCCGCGAAACTGCGCGCGACCAAGACCGATCAGAATCTGCTGTTGCTGAAGACCAATATGGGCGCTGGGCATGGCGGCAAATCTGGCCGGTTTGACTCGCTGCGCGAGGATGCAGAAGAATATGCCTTCTTCCTTTCCCAACTTGGCATGGCGAAGTAATCGGGGCTCGGATCCTCATGGCCGTGTTCACCCAATCCTTCACGCCCGACCCGGCGGATATTGATGAGTTGGGCCATGTGAACAATGCCGTTTGGGTGCGCTGGATTCAGGATATGGCGACCGCCCATTGGGCCGCCGTTGCGCGGCTTGAAGATCAGGCGGCCTATATTTGGGTCGTTGTCCGGCATGAGATTGATTATCTGGGCAATGTCGGCCCCGGCGCGGCGGTGGTTGCGCGCACCTGGATCAGCGACCGGCCAAAGGGCGCGCGATTTGACCGCAATGTCGACTTCACCGATGCCGCGGGCAAAGTCATTGTGCGGGCCAAAACCACTTGGGCGATGATCGATAAAGCCTCTGGGCGGATTGCCCGCGTCCGCGATGAGATTGCCGCCCCCTTTTTTGATTGATCGATGCGGGCATGAGCTGTTTCCATCCGGGCAGGATATGATCTAGGGGGAGGGCATGCCTCCGCAACATCCCGCCACGTCTGATACGTCCAGCCTCGACTTTGCCGTGATGCGGCGCTTCATCCCCTATCTCTGGCCCAAGGATGCACCCGGCCTGCGCGGCCGCATTGTGCTCGCCATGCTGTTGGTTCTGGCGTCCAAGGCAGTGCAGCTCAGCATGGGCTTTGTCTATGGCCAAGCCATTGACCGGATGGCACTCGGGCTGGAGCCGCAGGTGATCCTCCCCATTGCGTTGGTTGCGGCTTATGCGGGCGCGCGTTTTTCAGGCGTGCTGTTCGACAATTTGCGCAATGTTGTGTTTGAACGTGTTGGGCAGGATGCCACCCGCCGCCTTGCCGAGCATGTCTTTGGCCATTTGCATCAGTTGAGCCTGCGTTTCCACCTTGCGCGGCGAACCGGGGCGGTCACCAAAGTCATTGAGCGCGGGACCAAGAGAATTGATGTGATGCTCTATTTCCTGCTGTTCAACATTGCGCCGACCGTCATCGAACTGGCGGCCGTGATGATTATTTTTTGGGTGAAGTTTTCCGCTGGGCTGGTGCTCGCAACCATGGCGATGGTCATTGCCTATAGCGTCTTCACCCAACGCGTGACGGACTGGCGCAATAAGCTGCGCGAGGAAATGAACGACATGGATACAGCCACTGTCGCCCGCTCGGTCGACAGTCTGCTCAATTATGAAACGGTCAAATATTTCAACGCGGAACAACGCGAGGCCGATCATTATAGCCGGGCCGCGCGGCGCTATGCCAATGCCGCCGTCCGGTCCGAAAATTCGCTCGCTTGGCTCAATGTCGGCCAGTCTTTCATCACCAATGCCCTGATGGCCGGTGCGATGGGTTATACGGTTTGGGGCTGGTCTCAAGGCCGCTTCACAACGGGCGATGTGGTCTTCGTCAATACATTGTTGGCGCAGCTTTTCCGCCCGCTTGATTTGCTCGGCATGGTCTATCGTACCATTCGGCAGGGCCTGACGGATATGGGCGCGATGTTTGATCTCATCGACACCGAAACCGAAGTGAAGGATGCCCCCGGCGCACCCGCATTGGCGATATCGGGGGCGGCGGTTGCGTTTGATGATGTGCATTTCGCCTATGAGCCGGATCGACCGATTTTGAAGGGGGTCAGCTTTCACATCCCGGCGGGGAAAAGGCTGGCGGTTGTCGGGCCATCGGGTGCGGGCAAGTCCACCCTGGCGCGGTTGCTCTTTCGCTTTTACGATGTGACGGGGGGGCGGATCACAATTGACGGGCAGGATCTTCGCGATGTCACCCAAGCGTCGCTGCGCGCGGGCATTGGCATCGTCCCGCAAGATAGCGTCCTGTTCAACGACACGATTGGCTATACTATTGGCTATGGCCGCGATGGGGCCGGGCAGGCGGATGTGGAGGCTGCCGCACGCGGGGCGCAGATCCATAACTTTATCGCGGCGCAACCGCGCGGTTATGACACGCAAGTGGGCGAACGCGGCCTGAAACTTTCGGGCGGGGAAAAGCAGCGCGTGGCCATTGCGCGGACATTGCTCAAAGACCCGCCTATCCTCATCCTCGACGAAGCGACCTCGGCGCTCGACAGCCGGACAGAGGCCGATATTCAAGAGACGTTGGCGGCTGTTTCCGAACGCCGCACCACTATTGTGATCGCCCATCGCCTCTCCACCATTATTGATGCCGATGAAATCATCGTGCTTGAGGCCGGTCGTGTGGCAGAGCGCGGCACCCATGCCAGCCTGTTGAAACAAGGCGGGCTCTATGCCGATATGTGGGCGCGCCAACAGGCTGAAGACGACGAGGAAAGCGACGTTGCCGCTGAGTGAGGGGGGTGACGGCCCTTCCCCCCTTGATCAGCTGCACACCGTTTTTGGCTATAGCGCCTTTCGCGGGGTGCAGGCCGATGTGATTGGCCGGGTGCTGGCAGGCGAGCGGACGCTGGCCGTCATGCCGACCGGCGCTGGCAAATCTTTATGCTATCAACTGCCTTCTGTGATGCGCTCCGGCACCTGCGTTGTCATTTCCCCTTTGATCGCCCTCATGCAGGATCAGGTGCGCGCCGCCGATGCGGTGGGCATTCGGGCGGCAACCCTTACTTCTGCAGATGATAATCGGGCAGAGACGATGGCGCGCTTTCGCGCGGGCGATCTCGACTTGCTCTATGTCGCTCCAGAACGCGCCTCGACCCCTGATCTTCGCGATCTCCTGACGCAGGGGAAGATCACGCTCTTTGCCATTGATGAGGCGCATTGCGTGTCCGAATGGGGGCATGATTTCCGGCCTGATTATCGCCTGCTCGCGCCGCTGATGGATACCTTTCCACAGGTGCCGCGTCTGGCGCTGACGGCCACGGCCGATGCGCATACTCGCGGTGACATATTGGCCCAATTGGGCATTCCTGTGTCCGGTATGATCGTCTCGGGCTTTGACCGGCCCAATATCCGTTATGCCATTTCCGCGCGCGACAGCGGCACTCGACAGATCATCGATTTTGTTCGGGCAACGCCCGGGGCGGGGATTGTCTATGCCCGATCCCGCGACGCGACGGAAAAACTGGCGGCCGCGCTTGCGGTGACGGGCCAGCCCGTGCGGGCCTATCATGCCGGGCTTGCGCCAGAGGTGCGCCGCGCCAATCAGGCGGCCTTTGTCGCGTCGGAAGATATGGTGATGGTTGCCACCATCGCCTTTGGCATGGGCATTGATAAACCCGATGTCCGCTTTGTCATTCATGCAGGCCTGCCCAAATCCATTGAGGCCTATTATCAGGAAACGGGGCGTGCCGGGCGCGATGGTGATCCGGCACAAGCTCAGATGTTTTGGGGATCAGAAGATTTTGTCCGCGCCCGCCAATGGCTGGCCGACGTGGATGAACGCCGACTGCCGGGGGAGCGCGCGCGCCTCTCTGCGC
>JBJTAW010000034.1:0-2589 GCA_046091025.1 Chakrabartia sp.
GGTGGGGGCTGAGGGGCGCGAGGTTGAAAAGCTCCGCTTCATCCAGCTTCTATGGGCGAAAACCCAGAAGGTTTTTGAAGAGGCCCTGCCCGCCATGCCCTGCCCTTCGCTGTTCCGCCCGCGCGCTGAAGCGCGGGCGCGGGCGGTGCTACGTGGCATGTTGATGAAAGAATTTGATGGCTATCTCAAATCCGAGTTTGAAGACAGGGAGGTGACTGATGACGCTGCCTGAACACGACCAGCCAAAACTGAGTGAGATTATTCCCCATCTAACTCAGCGCATGGTCAGGCTGGAACCTGGCTCCCTAGCCCGCTTGCGCCGCATGGATCCTGAGGGGCCGGGCGAAGCAGAGTTTTGGAAGCTGGCGATTGAATGCGGCTTGGGCACCAGCAACAGGCATCAGAGACTGGTGCAGCTCTTGGGCTTATTGACGCCAAAGGGTGAGCCTCAGAAAAATGCAAAAACACTTCATGATGGCTCCAAGCCTTTCGGCAAAGTTCTGGCCAAAACGGATTATCCCGAAATGCGTTTGATGCGCTTTCTGGCATTGCCTTTTGAACAGCGTGACGGGGCCCTGGAGCGCATGATCCGCTGGGTGGCCGCCAAGGGTCATGATGGTGTGAACTGCACCGACATCGCAATGCTGCTCCTGTCAGCCAATGACGGGCCGCCACGCAAACTTGCTGAAACTTATTACCGTCAAAAATACGTACAAGAAAACAAGGAAGACGCCGCATGACCACGCCACGCTTTTTGCAAATCCACACCCTGCATTCCTATACCGCAGCCCTGCTCAACCGTGATGACACGGGCCAGGCCAAGCGCCTGCAATATGGCGCGATCAACCGCACGCGCATTTCCTCGCAATGCCTCAAACGCCACTGGCGTAAGGCCGAGAATGATCCACACGCCATGCAAACCTTGGCTGGCTTTGCGGATTCCTTCCGCTCGCGCGAGTTAGTGACTAAAAAAGTAATTGCGCCTTTGCGTGGAAAGTATCCTAATGACGTTGTGGACGCCTTGGAACCGGCTTTTCAAAAACTGGTTTATGGCGAAAAGGCCGACAAGGGCAAAAAAAGCCGCCAGACCCTGTTGCTGGGCCAGCCCGAACTCGCCTGGCTTGCCCAGCGCGCGGAAGAAATTGCCTCGAGTGCCAAGGATGGCAAAGAAGCGGAAAAGGCCGTTTCCGATTGGGCGAAGGATAAAAACTTCAAGGCCATGAGCGAAGGCGCGGCCCTGCCCGGCGGCCTTGCTGCTGCCCTGTTCGGGCGCATGGTGACATCTGATCCAGAGGCCAATATTGAAGCGCCCGTCTATGTGGCCCACGCGTTCACCGTGCATGCTGCCGAAATTGAAAATGACTATTTCACCGCAGTTGATGACTTGAAGCGCGATGAGGATGACAGCGGTGCAGACACCATCCAGGAAACCGAGCTCACCTGCGGCCTGTTTTATGGCTATGTGGTGATTGATATGCCGGGCCTGATAGCCAATTGTGGTGGCAATGCGGAGCTTGCATCACACGTGGTGCACAATCTGATTTATTTGATTGCCGAAGTCTCACCCGGGGCGAAGCTGGGTTCTACAGCGCCCTTCGGCCGGGCCGATTTGATGTTGATCGAAGCGGGCGACCGCCAGCCGCGCTCACTGGCTACGGCTTACCGCGAGGCGATCAAGGCCGACGTCGCGGCCGCGCGTGAGGCCCTGCAAAGGCAACTCAAATCATTTGATGATGCCTATGCCACAGGTGAAGCACGCAGGCATATGTGCGTGGAAGGTCAGTTGGAGGGCATTGAGAAAACCAATATCGCAACCCTTGCAAGCTGGGCGGCAAATCAGGTGAATCCCAATGACTGATCAGCGCTGGATTGTGCTACGGCTGGAAGCGCCGCTGATGGCCTTTGGAGGGGTGCGCATTGACCAGATCGGGTCAACGCGGGATTTTCCCGCCGCCTCGATGCTTACAGGCCTTCTGGCCAATGCGCTGGGCTTCACCCGCAGTGAATGGCAAAAGCATCAGGCCTTGCAAGATAGACTGGTTTTTGCCGCCCACCTGGAACAAGACACCGCCAGCGCCATTCTCACCGATGTGCAAAATGCGGGGCTTGAGAAAGCCGACAAGGGCTGGACGACATTCGGTGAACCACAGGGGCGTGATGGCGGCAGTTATGGTGGGCCTCAACGGCGCTTCCGCGATTTTCACATGGATGCTAGGGCCACCGTTGTTTTCACGCTCAGGTCGGGAGACGGCGAACTTAATCTTGACCTCCTCACGAAGGCGCTGCAATGGCCGGTGCGGCCACTGTTTATTGGCCGCAAGCCCTGCCTGCCCGCGGGGCCACTGTTCCAGAAAATTATCGAAGCTCCATCTGCCTATGTGGCCTTGTGCAAAGCTACTCAGGCGGACAGCGCAACCCACCGTGCCTTGTGGCCTTTGGGTGAAGGGCCATCTGATGGCGTCGAGGTCGATCGCATTATTGAACTATCAGATCTGCGCAATTGGCGCTCCGGCCTGCATGGGGGATCGCGCCAGGTGGTGGAAGGGCGGATCAGGCAGGAAGGGGTTGTCCCATGACAGAACTGCAAAT
>JBJTAW010000035.1:0-5074 GCA_046091025.1 Chakrabartia sp.
TCATAACACCCTCTTTCCCCTTAGGGGCAGGACCCCGATCATTTAGACGGTCACTTGCCCTCTCCCAGCCCCTCCCGCCTGCGGGAGGGGAGCGAGACTTGGATGACCTTTGGTCAGCCTAGTCGCAGCGGGGTGGGCAAAGCGCATGACGCTCATGCACATCGACCGCCATTTTTTCAGCCTCATCGTCAACGCACTTGCCGTAAACGTCAAGCGCGTGCGATGAAGCCACTATGAGGAAGATCATGATCGCGCTGATCGCGCTGGGGCTGGCCTTTGGGGCCTTGGGATATGCAAGCAAATGGAGCCAGGTCGGGCTGCTGAACAGCGTGGACGCTGTTCTGTCGGTTAGCGCGCCCGTGCGTGAGGTTGCAAACGGGGTCAGCTTTGTCCCGAAACCGCTCAAAAAGCTGGATATTTGGGCACATATCACTCCGTCGGATAAGCAGATCGATGTGGTTGTGTTCTTTTATGGCGGAAGCTGGAACAGCGGGGATCGCGCGCTTTATGGCTTTGCGGGCCGCGCCTTGGCAGAGCGCGGCTATATCGTCGTCATCCCGGATTATCGACTGGTGCCAGAGGTGCGTTATCCCGGTTTTGTTGAGGATGGGGCAGCGGCCGTCACCTGGGTGCAGCGCGAAATTGCGCGCTTTGGCGGCAATCCGAATCGGATTCATCTGACCGGCCATTCGGCGGGCGCGCATATTGCCGCCCTGCTGACGCTGGATGCGCACTGGCTGCGCCATTCCGGTGCGCCCGCCAACAGCATTCGCAGCTTTGCAGGACTTGCCGGACCTTATGATTTTCTACCCTTCACGTCGGATGCGGCCAAGGCCGCCTTTGGGCAGATGCCCGATCCAAAGCCAAGCCAGCCCATCACCTATGCCCGAGGCGATGCAGCGACGATGCTCCTGCTCACAGGCAGCGCGGATACCACTGTGAAGCCCCGCAACAGCAAGGCTCTGGCCGCTGCGCAAACCCGCGCCCGGGCAAAGGCGCAGGCCATGCTCTATGAAGGGCTGGGCCATAGCGACATTGTGATGGCGCTGGCCCGACCCTTTCGGGACAAGGCCCCGGTGGTTGAGGATATGGATGCCTTTTTTGCCAAGGTGCGTTGACCCCGGGACCAGAGCTTTTCATCTGGGCCGATTTCGCTCTATAGGGGCAGCATCATGACCCAAATGCACGTCGCCGCCCTGCAACAGTCCTTTTCGGACGATATCGGCACCAATATCGATCGCGTCGAGGCGCTGGTGCGCGAGGCGGCCGGACGGGGTGCGAAGGTCATCCTGCCGTCGGAATTGTTTGAAGGCCATTATTTCTGCAAGGTGCAGAATGAAGGCTTTTTCAGCCGTGCTGCCCCCGTTGGTAGCCACAAGGCGGTGCTGGCGATGCAAAAGCTCGCCAAGGAGTTGGGCGTCTATATCCCAACCAGCTTTTTTGAACGCGATGGCCAGCATTTTTATAATAGCCTCGCCATGATCGATGATCAGGGTGAGGTGATGGGCATTTATCGTAAAAGCCATATTCCTGATGGCCCCGGCTATAATGAGAAATTCTATTTCCGCCCGGGCAATACCGGCTTTCGCGTTTGGCCGACGCGCTATGGCGTGGTGGGCATCGGCATATGCTGGGATCAATGGTATCCCGAAACGGCGCGCGCGATGATGCTGATGGGTGCGGACATCCTCTTCTTTCCAACAGCGATTGGCGATGAGCCAGAGGCCGAAGATCTCGACACGTCCCGCCTGTGGCGACGCGCGATGATCGGCCATGCCTTATCCAATGTTGTGCCCGTGGTTGCCGCCAATCGTGTCGGCACAGAAGGCGAGATGCACTTTTACGGGCACAGCTTCATCACGGATGAGCGCGGCGATTTCGCAGCCGAGTTTGGTGACACCACCGAAGGCGTGCTTGATGCCGTCTTTGATCTGGAGAGGGTGCGCAAACACCGCGCCACCTTTGGCTTCTTCCGTGACCGTCGCCCGCAACTTTACGGGCGGATTGTCGAGGATATCTGATGTGGGATTATGCGGCCTTTATTGCAGGATACGCTCAGTCTGCGATCTCCCCTTTTTCCCATCTGCTGCCTTGGCAATTCACCACTGGTTCCGAGGATCATGTATCGCTTCTCTTTGGGGCGCTGGGGCCTGAATATCGCAAGATCGGCAATGTCGCTGTTCATGAGAGTGCAAGGGTTGAAGACGGAGCGGTGCTCAAGGGACCGCTGATCATTGGCCCCGGTTGCTTCGTTGCGGCGGGTGCCTATCTGCGTGGTGGATGCTGGTTGGAAGCAGACAACATCATCGGGCCATCCTGCGAACTCAAATCCAGCTTTTTGTTTCGCGGCACCAAGCTCGCGCATTTTAATTTTGTGGGCGACAGCATGCTAGGCGCAGCGTGTAACATAGAGGCAGGCGCGATTGTTGCGAATTATTGCAATGAGCAGGCAGACCCAAAAATCGCCTTCTGGCGCAACGGTCAGTTGCTGGAAACCTATGCCATGAAATTTGGAGTGCTTGCTGGCGATAGGTTAAAAATCGGCGCGAACGCTGTCGTTGCTCCGGGTGCTATATTTGATCCAGCGACGATTATCCCGCGCCTTGCTTTAGTCGATCAGTCAGATCCTGCGCCGCGCTGAATGTATCAGCCAAGCGCCAGCGCTAACACGTCGTTCAGCATCTCGGCATTTATCCGTCCGGTATTCTGATTGTAGCGCGATGTATGATAGCTATCGATCAAGCGACGGCCATCGAGCAGGTGGTGCACCGCGCCATGGGCAAAGCGGCGCTTGGGCAGCTTTTCGCCACAGGCGTTGACCACTGATTGATGGGCGACTTGGCCGAGTGCGATGATCGTTGTCAGCTTTGGCAGGGCCGCCAAGGCGCTTTCCAAATAGGGCCGGCAGGTGCGCAGCTCTTCGGGCGTCGGCTTGTTTTCGGGCGGCACGCATTTGACCGCGTTGAGGATCATCACACCGTTGAGGCTGGCCCCATCATCGCGAAAGCCGCCGAATAAATGGCGCGTATATTCCGGCGGATCATAAGTGATCAGACCAAAATCTCTGAGCCCGGCAAAAAGCATCTCGCCTGATGGATCGCCCTTAAAGGGCCGACCGGTGCGGTTTGCGCCATGTTTGCCGGGGGCAAGGCCCACAATGGCCAGCCAAGCATCCGGATCGCCAAAGGCGGGGACGGGCGCACTCCAGAAATTCGGGAATTCTGAGTGGCAGATTTGACGATAAGCGGCGAGCCTTGGGCACAGGGCGCAGTCATGGGCTGGCTCTGTTGCGGGAAGGGCGCTTAAGATCTGGGGGCTGTTCATGGTCACCCGGCTCGCTTAAGCGGGCTGGGCCATGCGCACAAGCTATGCCATTGCTTTGGGATCAAATCAGCCGCACGCTCGCTTTGGGCGGCCAGAGGCTGTGCTGCGGGCCGCCTGTGCCGAGATCTCGACTGGGGCGACTCGGTTGATCGCTGTTTCTCCTATCCTGCGTTCCGCCCCTATCGGGCCATCTTTGCGCACTTATGCCAATGCCGCCGCCCTGATTGACACCACGCTAGACCCGCTGGAGCTGCTGGCGCACTTAAAATCTATTGAGGCCGCCTTTGGCCGTCGTACGGGCGGGCAGAGATGGCGCGCGCGCGTGCTGGATCTCGATATTCTGCTCTGGTCAGAGGGGGCTTTTGAAGCGCTGGGCCTGTGCATCCCCCATATCGCCTTTGCCGAGCGACGCTTCGTGCTCGACCCGCTGGCGCGCATTGCGGCCCATTGGCGCGACCCCCGAAGCGGATTAACCATATATCATCTAAAGGCGCGCCTTGACCGCAAGCGTCCCGCCGCATAGGGGAGCGTCCCAAGGTCGGGCCGTTAGCTCAGTCGGTAGAGCAACTGACTTTTAATCAGTAGGTCGCTGGTTCGAATCCAGCACGGCTCACCATTAAAGCATTGGAATTAAAGGACTTTTTTCCTTCCAATGCTTGGTGAGGTCCCTGCCAAAAAGGTATAAACAGGTATAAACTGTTTTTGCACAGGTCGAATCGTGAATCGGTCGGCTTGTTGGTTCTATGCTTCTGCCATGTGCATCTGCCGCCGCTGGTTGCCTTCATTTGCTACAGGCATCTCCTTCGCTAACCGCTTAGCCTCACTCCTCATCGCAGATAGCGACGAGCAGAATGGATGGTGGCGGTTGTCCTGAATGTTGAGCGGCAGCGAGTAGGATTGCAGCAATTGATGTTCGAGAAGCCAAGGCTCGTCGTTCTCGGTCCAGCAAACGAAGGCATTCTCTCCCATCCAGTTGTCGAGCCACTGTTCGCCAAGATGCGTAAAGGTCATCCGCCTGCCACTGCCGGCTCGCCGTAGCGGAAAGTCATTGTGTTCAGCCAGCAGAGTTCCCAGCGTCAGACGCAGCGTCGAACCCTCAGCATTGCCCTTATAGTGATAGCTGATGCGTTTCCTGAGGTTTTGTCGGCTAACTGCATTCTTTGGCGAAATTCCAATATACAGCAGCGTCAGTGCGTCTCGGAAATAGCTATCGGCTGTTGGAACTACAGGTGGTATTGATCGGAAAAACCAAGCATAAACGCCTCGCTTCGGCGGTATGCTGTCGGGCAGGGACATGATATCTGCCCTACTGAACAATGGCGCCGTTTCAAAAAAAGTCTTGACATAGCCCACTTCCATCTGCCTTCCATTCAGATAGACAGACCTCATGACAGTCGCCTTTTCCAGTCTGGAGCACTTCATCCGCACCGAGATGCGGATGTCGCACATCTACCAGCCAGTGATGCTGCTGGAGCTGATCAAATCTGGTGGCTTCGCTATGACAAACCAGATTGCGAAATCCCTGTTGGCTCACGACGCTTCGCAGATCGACTATTATGAGCAGATCACAAAAAACATGGTCGGCAAGGTCCTGACCAAGAACCGCAAAATCACCGAGCGGTCAAACGATGGGTACCTCCTGAAGGGCTTTGCCGAACTGTCGGAAGCCGAACGTGACGGCACCGCTGCGAAGTCACGCATAGACCACATGGAGTGATCGATGACCCTGCACGTGCTCGAGCAGCTTGCC
>JBJTAW010000036.1:0-14762 GCA_046091025.1 Chakrabartia sp.
CTATCCCGACGGCCAATTACAACAAGGGCTGGACGGATTTGCGCGTTCAATATCAGGGCATTGTTCCGCCCGTGGAGCGCAGCGAAGCCAATTTTGATGCAGGGGCGAAATATCATATCCCCGGCAACACGCCCTATACCCGCTATTTCCTTGCGCGCATTTTGCAGTTCCAATTCTACAAAGCGGCTTGCGATATTGCGAAGTGGGAGGGGCCGCTCCACCGCTGCTCTTTCTATGGCAATAAGGATGTTGGCACACGCCTGAACGCCATGCTGGAAATGGGCGCGTCCAAGCCTTGGCCCGATGCGCTTCAGGCCTTTACCGGCAAGCGCGACATGGATGGCACGGCGATGATCGCCTATTTCAAGCCGCTCATGACCTGGCTGAAGGCGCAGAATAAGGGCAAGAGCTGCGGCTGGTAAGAGACACGACCCGGGTCAGCCCGGGCCTTGTCAGGCATTGCGGGCCATCAGCCCGCCATCCACAGGAATGACGGCCCCTGTGACAAAGCTGGACGCAGGTAGCGCGAGGTTGAGCGTCATGTGCGCCACTTCTTCGGGCAGGCCATAGCGGCGCAGGGCCGTCCGCCGTTTTGCAAAGACGGCCTTGTCAGCTTCTGTGACCTTCTCGGTCATCGCCGTCAGGATCGGGCCGGGGCAGATGCAGTTCACCGTAATGCCCTCCTTACCCAGCTCGGCCGCAAGGCCACTGTTCAGGCCCGTCACCCCGGATTTTTCCGCAACATAGGGCGTGTTGCCCGGCGTCGCCCCCAGCCCCTCGGTTGAGGCAATGTTGATGATGCGCGCGGCGTCGCTCTGCCGCAGCCAATGGAGCGCGGCCCGAACCATCCGCTGCTGACCCGTCAGCATCACGGCAAAGGCGCGGGCCCAAATCTCCTCATAATTCTCGTCCTCCAGCGGGCAAAAGCTGGAGACACCGGCATGATTGATGAGAATGTCGATGCCGCCAAACGTGGCCGCAATATCCGCCACCACGCGGGGGATCGCGGTGCCATCCGACACATTTAGGGCAAAGGCCTGTGCCCTAAATGGCCCGGCGTTCGTGATTTCGGTGACCACGTGTTGGCACGCCGCGAGATCAAGATCGGTTACGGCAACATTTGCCCCCTCTCGTGCAAAAAGATGAGCTGTTGCCCGCCCCATGCCAGATGCCGCGCCGGTGATGATGACGACACGCCCGGCAACCGATCGGCTCAAATCCTGATAGGGGTCCATATCTTCTCCTTGGCTTAGCGGAAGGGCGGCTCATTAAAGGCGCGCAGCTTGCGGCTGTGCAGCTTTGCGCCTTCTGCCTTTAACTGGCGGCAGGCCTCGATCCCGATCAGCAAATATTCGGCAATCGCCCGCTCATAAAAGCGGTTGGCCTGTCCGGGCAGTTTGAGCTCCCCATGCAAAGGCTTATCAGACACGCAAAGCAAGGTGCCATAGGGCACGCGGAAGCGATAGCCCTGTGCTGCAATGGTCGCCGAATCCATGTCGATGCCAATGGCGCGCGATTGGGAAAAGCGCAGCGCCGATTTGGAATAACGCAATTCCCAATTGCGGTCGTCGGTTGTCACAATTGTGCCTGTGCGCAGCCGCGCCTTGAGGGCTTCTGCACTCTCACCAGAGACGATTTCGGCGGCCTTGGCCATCGCCAGTTGAACCTCGGCAATGGGCGGAATTGGGATTTCCGGCGGCAGCAGATCATCCAGCACATGGTCATCGCGCAAATAGGCATGGGCCAACACAAAATCGCCAATCCGCTGGCTCGCGCGCAGGCCGCCGCAATGGTCGATCATCAGCCAGGCTTCGGGGCGCAGCACCGCCAAATGGTCGGTGATCGTCTTGGCATTAGAGGGGCCAACGCCGATATTGACCAAGGTGATCCCGCTTTTGTCAGGTGCGGTCAGATGCCATGCGGGCATTTGATGCCGCCGCCAGGCGCTGTCGGCAACGGCGCTTAAAGGATCTTGCGTGTTCTCGGTAACGGTGACGCCACCGGGGCAGGACAGCATCTCATAGTCGCTCTCTCCGCCCAGCTGGCTGCAGGCCCAGCGCACAAATTCATCCACATAGCGGCGATAATTGGTGAACAGCACATAGCGTTGCACATGTTCTGGCGGCGTGCCCGTATAGTGCCGCAGCCGCGCCAGCGAGAAATCCGTCCGCAACCCATCAAAGAGGGAGAGCGGATGGGGCAGGCTCGGGTCGTTTAAGAGAAGACCATCGGCAATTTCATCGCCAATGGCGGACAGCTCGGTGGACGGAAACCAGCGGGCTAGGTCAATCGCGCGCACATCGCCAAATTCGGTTCCAGCGTCGAGCACATAGGGAAAGGGAATTTCCTGTGTTCCCCGGCGGACATCAACCGTCACCCCATAATCGGCGATCAATATATCGATCTGTTCGGCCAGATAATCGGCAAATAATGGGGGCTTGGTGATGCTGGTGACATAATGGCCGGGGGCTGCCAGCCGCCCAAAGGTGCGTTGTGGCTCTGCGCTGTCGCTATCGCCCGACCAGAAGAGATGGATTTCGGGATAGGCATAGCTGCCATCGGTGCGGCTGGCCGGATCGGGCAGCGTGCCGTGCGTGATATAGGTCTCAATATCGTCGCGAAGGCGGGTGACAGAGGCTTTGAAAAGTTTGTCGAGCTGCGCAACAAGCGCCCGACCTTGTGGTGTTTTGGTCTGTTTATCCATCGCGGAGTTTTACACAAAGCTGTGGGCGCTCGCAAGCCGAGGGCGGAGGCACAAAAAAAAGGGGACGGCGATGCCCCGCCGTCCCCTGCTTTCCTCTCCCAAGAACCTGTTAAAGCTGTTCTAGCATATATTCTGCAGAACTCACGCGAAATTCGCCGGGGGCTTCCACAAAAAGATGCTCAACCTTGCCGTCATTGACGATCATCGCAAAACGCTGGCCGCGCGCGCCCATGCCGAATTTGGATCCGTCCATTTCAAGGCCAACGGCCTTCACAAAATCACCATTGCCGTCTGCCAGCATCGTGACCTTGTCCTCCACGCCAGAGGCCTTGCCCCAAGCGCCCATGACGAACGCATCGTTCACGGCGGTGCAGGCGATGACATCAATACCTTTGGCTTTCAGGGCGTCGGCCTTTTCAACAAAGCCCGGCAGATGCTTGGCAGAGCAGGTCGGCGTAAAAGCGCCGGGCACGGAAAAGAGCGCAACGCGCTTTCCGGCAAAAAACTCAGCAGAAGAAACCGGCTGGGGGCCTTCTGCGGTTGGGGTTACAAAGTTCGCGGCAGGAAGCGCATCACCAACAGCAATCGTCATCGTCAGATCCTCTCAAAAAGATGAGACGACCTATATCAAGGACGTGAGAGTCCGCAACATGACAATATCGTTAGAATTGTCTTAAACGCACCAAGGCGCGCGCCGTCCACCCTGATAGGGCCGGGCCAGACCCTCGCGGACCAGAATGAGGCCCAAGGATTGACCATCTCGTTCCAAGATGCGCAGCTTACGGCCATAGCGATCCCGATCCCGCTTAATGGGCTGCACAGAAAAGCGCCCCTGATTGAGGAGGTCGCGCAGGCGCAGCGTTGCCTTTTCGCCCAAAAGCGCCTCTTGCGCGCAGCGGGGCGGATGAGTTTCGGGCGTATCAATATCTGCAATGCGGATTTTTTCGCCCTGCAGCCAGATGGTGTCGCCATCCACGACGCAGTTTTCACCTCCGCCCTGTGTGCACAGGGTGAAGCGCGTCTGGCGGGCTTGGGCTGTCTGTGGGGAGATGCAGAGGGCTGCCAACCCGCTCAGGATCAAAGCCGAAAGGATCGTTTTCATGATCGACATGAACGGCCTGTCGATCACAAAATTTCATCGTCAAAGCGCAACCCACCCCATTTTGGCCGGATTGATTGAAGTTGAACGCCGCCCTCCCCATCTCTGGTCGTGCAGCATTCATATAGAAGGGGCGTTGTGCTTAGAATTCCGTGCCGCCACGCTGAGGAGAGCCGCTATCATGACGCCCCGTTCAATCTCACCATTTTCGAACCGATTCTTTGGCGCGGCCACGGCCTTGCTGCTCGCTGCCTGTGGTGGCGGGACGATTCAGGCGCAAGAGGGCATGTCTGTCGCCCCCTATAGCATGACGGAACAGGGGCGATTTAACGAACCTTGGGCCATGGCCTTCCTGCCCGATGGTCGGGCGCTGGTGACGGAGAAATCCGGCCAGCTCAAACTCTGGCGCGACAAGGACAATGTGGTTCCCGTGTTGGGCGCGCCGATAGCCTTCTCTGCGGGTCAAGGCGGGTTGGGCGACGTTGCCCTTCATCCTGATTTTGCCCGCAATCGCATGGTCTATCTCAGCTGGGCAGAGGCTGAGGGCGATGTCAAGGGGGCTGCTGTCGGTCGTGCCCGCTTGATTGAAGATCGCGCAGGCGCGCGTCTAGATGGACTGGAGATCATCTGGCGCCAATCCCCCAAAGTGACCGGCAATGGCCATTTTGGCCACCGCATGGCCTTTGGCCCGGATGGCAAGCTTTATATCTCGTCTGGCGAACGCCAGAAATTTGATCCGGCGCAGGATCTGACTGGAAATCTCGGTAAGATTGTTCGGCTCAATGCGGACGGGACCGTGCCCGCCGATAATCCGATGGCCACCAAGGGCGGCGTGACCGCGCAAATTTATGCCTATGGCATCCGCAATCCTTTGGGCCTTGATTTTGATGCAGCAGGACGGCTGTGGGAAATTGAAATGGGCCCGCGCCATGGCGATGAGTTGAACCTTGTAACGCCGGGCGCGAATTTCGGCTATCCCTTGGTGTCCAATGGGGATCATTATGATGGCCGCGTCATCCCCGATCATGCGCCGGGTGACCGCTTCGTCGCGCCCAAGGTCTTTTGGGTTCCGGCAATCTCGCCGGGCAGCCTGATGATCTATCGGGGCACGCTCTTCCCACAATGGACGGGCGATGCCTTTATCGGGGCGCTGGGCGGAAAGGCGCTGGTCCGTGTTGATCTGAACGGGGAGGCCGCAACCAAGGCCAATCAGTGGCCGACGGACAAGCGCATCCGCGAAGTCGATCAATCACCGGACGGTCATGTCTGGCTGCTGGAAGATGGCCCGGATGCCCGATTGCTGAAGCTTGCGCCGAAAAAATAGGGGCGTGCTCTGCCCTCCCCGCTGCAACTAATGCACGCTGCGCCCGCTTAAGTCTCGCTCCCCTCCCGGAGGCGGGAGGGGTTAGGGGAGGGCCCAACCCTCACACGCGGATGTAACGAAAATACCAGACATCATGGCCGAAGACGGTGCGGGCCTTGCGCTCATAGCGCGTCTCTGGCCAGTCGTCGGGGCGGATGAGCATGTCGCTTGCGGTTTGGGCTTGCCAGATGAACTCCTGCCTTTGGTTCATCTGCATCATGGCCCAGCGGCAATAAATGGGGTGATCCGTGCCAAAGCGAAACTCGCCACCGGGTTTGAGCTTGGCGGCAATCATATCCAGCGGGCCGGGGTTCATCATCCGGCGCTTGGCGTGCCGGGCCTTGGGCCAAGGGTCTGGATGCAACAGATAGGCCCGATCCAATGATGCATCGGGCAAGCGACCCAGTGCATCGAGCGCATCGCCCATATGCAGGCGGATATTGGAAAGACTGTCATCGCGCATGTGCATCAGCGCGCTGACGACACCGTTCACAAACGGCTCACAGCCAATAAATCCGGCGTCGGGGTGGTGCGCGGCCTGATAAGCCAAATGCTCACCACCGCCAAAGCCAATTTCGAAGTGCAGTGGCCGATCATCGCCAAAGAGGGTTTTGGCGTCGAGCGGCCCGTCTGGAACCGCGACGCGCGGCAAAGCATCATCGACAAGTGACAGTTGGCCTGCGCGCAGCTTATGGCCCTTGGCGCGGCCATAAAGGCGGTTCAATGTTGTGGGATCGGTCATGAGGGCGCCGATTAAGCGGACGCCCCCATGATCGCAAGCCTTAGAGGCCGAGTGCCGCCTTCAGGTCGTTCACAAGATCCGTGCGCTCCCAGGGGAAGAAGTCCCCCTCTGCCTTGCGGCCGAAATGGCCATAGGCGGCCGTCGGGCCATAAATTGGCTTATTGAGGCTCAGATGCGTGCGGATGCCGCGCGGGGTCAGCTTGCCCAGCTTGCTG
The DNA here is from genome assembly GCA_046091025.1 of Chakrabartia sp. GTDB lineage: Bacteria > Pseudomonadota > Alphaproteobacteria > Sphingomonadales > Sphingomonadaceae > Aquisediminimonas. The sequence goes on from JBJTAW010000036.1 coordinate 6,124, forward strand.
ATCGACCGGATGGCGTCTTCAATCTTGTCATCGCCCACTTTGCCCGTGCTATGCGTATCGACATAAAGCGACAAAGGCTCTGACACGCCAATGGCATAGGCCAGCTGGATCGTGCAGCGCGTGGCAAGACCAGCGGCCACAATATTCTTCGCCAGATAGCGGGTGATATAGGCGGCCGAGCGGTCAACCTTGGTCGGGTCTTTGCCGGAAAAAGCGCCGCCGCCATGCGGGGCAGCCCCACCATAGGTGTCGACAATGATCTTGCGGCCGGTCAGGCCCGCATCGCCATCTGGCCCGCCAATTTCAAAGCTGCCTGTGGGGTTGATGTGATAGACTGTCTTATCCGACAAAAGGGCTGCCGGAATGACATCGGCGATGACCTTCTTCACATAGGCCTTCAACTCGGCTTCGTGCGCGCCTGTGTCATAGCCCGGCTTATGCTGGGTGGAGACGACGATGGCGGTCGCGGCGACGGGCTTGCCATTGTCAAACTTCAGCGTGACCTGGCTCTTGGTGTCCGGCTCCAGAAACGGTGCGGCGCCCGAATGGCGGTCAGCGGACATGCGTTCCAGAATCTTGTGGCTGTACTCCAACGTCGCGGGCATCAAATCGGGCGTTTCATCGCACGCAAAGCCGAACATGATGCCTTGGTCGCCAGCGCCTTCATCCTTATTGCCAGAGGCATCGACGCCTTGGGCAATATGTGCCGATTGCGGGTGCAGGTTGTTGTGGAACTTCAGCGTTTTCCAATGAAAGCCATCCTGCTCATAGCCAATGTCTTTCACGACTTTGCGGACAGTCGCTTCGATTTCATCCTTGACGCCCGGCGCCCAATTGCCGGCTTCATCCATAATGCCCTTGCCGCGAATTTCGCCGGCCAGAACAACAAGCTGGGTCGTCGTCATGGTTTCGCATGCGACGCGTGCTTCGGGGTCTTTGGAAAGGAAAAGATCAACAATAGCATCCGAAATCTGATCTGAGACCTTATCGGGATGGCCTTCTGAAACACTTTCAGACGTGAAAAGATAGCTGCTGCGCATCAACGGGTTCCTGTACATATAAAGAAAGCTTTATGTCTTTAAATGCGCCCTTAGCGCAGGGTGCGGCGCGTTGCAATGGCCAGTGCGATGAGCAGCAGGGCAAGGGCCATGGGCAGAAGATTGCCATATTTGGCAAAAGGGGTTGGGGCAGCAGCAGGCGGCAGCGCAACCTCAATTGCGCCTGCCTTTTGGAAAGGAAGGGCAGCGACAATCCGCCCTTGTGCATTGATCACGGCTGAAATCCCTGTTGGGGTTGATCGCACCACGGGCAGGCCCTCCTCCATCGCGCGCAGCCGCGCTTGTGCCAAATGTTGGGGCGGGCCCCAGCTGCCGAACCAGGCATCGTTGGAGGGGTTAAAGATAAAATTGGGTCGGTTCTTGGCATCGACCACATGGCCCGAAAAGATGATTTCATAACAAATTTGCAGCCCGACCTTCCCAAAGCCTGGAATATCGAGCGTCCCCGGCCCCGGCCCCGGCCAGAAATCAATATCGCCGGGCACCAGGCGCGACAGGCCAATGGCGGACAAGATGGGCCGCATCGGAAGATACTCGCCATAAGGCACAAGATGGGCCTTATCATAGCGCCCGGTCAGCTTGCCTTGGGGGGTCATGGCAAACACGCTGTTGCGCGCGCCGACCAATTGGCCATCGGGGTCATATTCCAGCGCTACGCCGCCGGTGAGCAGCATGTCTGAAGGGCCAAGTAAGGTCGCCAGCCGCGCGCGTGCGCTGGGGTCTTCCTCGAGATACTCCGGCACGGCGGCTTCCGGCCAGAGGATCAGCCGAGGTTCAGCGCTGGGCGCGCCCGTCATCTCTTCGAGCTTGCGGAAATTGAGCGCATCAAAGGCGGCGACATGCTTGTCTTGTTGGCCGATATTGGTCTGCACCGCCCGCAGCAGCGGGGCTTTGCCTTTGGTCGTATCGACCGACCCGATTGCCCATCCGCCGGGGGCGAGAAGCAGCGCGGCGATAGGCAGGGCAGAGATCAGGGCGGCGGCGCGCCAATGTTGACGGGACATCAGCCAGATCGCCCCACCGATCAGCATGACGAGCGCCGACACACCATAGGTGCCAATAAAGGCCGCGCTTTGGGCGGCCCCCGTAATTGCCGCTGCCAGTGGGTTCCAGGCAAACCCCGTGAAGAGCGTGGCCCGCGCGGCTTCTGCCAATGTCCAGCCTGAGGCGAGTAAAAGGATGAAGCTACTATCGGGTCGATCCCGCCCCAGCCTCCAAGCAAAGCCGCTGGCCAGCGCGGGATAGAGCGCAAGGAAAAGGGAAAGTGCTACCACCGCGACCCAGCCAAGCCAGACGGGCATAACGGACTGATAGGCAAAAGCGCCTGCAATCCAATTCAGCCCCAGAATGAAATGCCCCGCCCCAAAACCATATCCCCGTGCCATCGCGCTGCGCAGGCTGGCGGCCGTCCACACCAAATGGGCCAGCACCGCCAGACACAAAAGGGTCAGCGGCCAAAACCCCAAAGGCGCAAAGCCCGTTGCCGAAACAAGGCCAGCCAAAAAGGCGAGGATCAATGGGAGGTATCGCACATTATGGGGCTAAAGCCGGATGGATTTGTTTTCAATCTTTGTCTCACGCGCCCAGCGCGCTAAAGACTTTCTATGCGCCCTTTCCATCTTGCTTTTCCGGTTCACGATCTGGCGGCCGCCCGCGCCTTTTACGGCGATGTTCTGGGCTGTGGCGAAGGGCGAAATTCTGATCAGTGGATCGACTTTGACTTTTATGGGCATCAGATTGTGGCCCATCTCGACCCTGCGGCCAAGCCTGTTGCGACCAGCAATCCGGTGGATGGGCATGATGTGCCCGTGCCCCATTTCGGCGTCGTGCTGACGATGGATCAATGGGAAGGGCTGGCCACGCGCCTGCAGGCTGCGGGCATCCGCTTTGGCATTGAACCGCATATCCGGTTCAAAGGGCAGCCGGGGGAACAGGCGACGATGTTCTTCTTGGACCCCAGCGGCAATGCGCTGGAGTTCAAGGCCTTTGCCGATGATGCAATGCTTTTTGCGACCTAATGGGCTCAGCGCGGCTTATTTGGCCGCCGACACCCGCCAGATCCGATTGCCGCTATCATCCGCCACAAGCAGGGCGCCTGTCTTGTCGATCGTCACACCCGCCGGGCGGCCTTGGGCCTCTCCCTTGGCATTGAGAAAGCCAGTCAGCACCTCAATGGGCTTTGCCTTGGCTTCGGGAAAGCCGCGGTCGTTAAAGGGCACATAGATGACCTTATAACCAGACTGCGGCTTGCGGTTCCAAGAACCATGCTGGCCGATAAAGGCCCCATTGGCAAAATTCGGCCCCAGTTTTGCCGTGCCTGCAAAGGCGAGACCTAGCGAGGCGGTATGTGCGCCCAGCGCATAATTGGGCCGCTTTACATATTGCTGAAGGTCGGGCCGCTGCGGCTGCACGCGGTGATCAGGCAGGCGCCAATAGAACCAAGGCCAGCCATAATGGCCACCGAAATCAACCGTTGCCAGATAATCGGGCGGCGTATCGGGGCCAAGCTGATCCCGCTCATTCACGGTCGTCCAGAGATAGCCTGTCTTTGGCTCATAAGCGAGGCCATTGGGGTTGCGCAGCCCGGCGGTAAAGATGCGGAATGTCTTTTGCTTGGGGGACACTACTAGAACATTGGCGCGATATTCTGCGCTCTTCAGGCCATTTACACCGATATTGCTGTTCGATCCGACGGTAACGAGCAAAGTCTTTTGGTCCGGCGATGCAATGACATTGCGCGCCCAGTGATTATTTGGCGACGAGGCGGGCAGCGGGACGATTTTCTCGCCCTTCACCGAAATCTTGGTGTCGCCCGTCTTATAGGGAAAGGCCATCAGGCTGTCGGTACTGGCGACGTAGAGCGTGTCCCCCACCAGCTCCATTCCAAAGGGAGAATTGAGACCATTTTCGGCCGTCAGCAATACGGACCGCAGATCAATTTTTCCATCCCCGTCGCTATCACGCAGCAGAGTGATCCGGTTGGCAGAGACGCTTGATCCATTTGCCTTTTGCATGATCCACTTGGCAATCTTGTCGCCAAGACCCTGCGCCGGGCGTGACGGCTGGGTGGATTCAGCCACCAGCACATCACCATTGGGCAGCAACTTCATCCAGCGCGGATGATCCAGGTCGCGGGCAAATTCCGCCACCGTCAGGCCGGGTGCCGCCTCGGGCTTTGCCGTGCCTTGCCAGCCGACAACTTTCGCAATGACAATGGAGGGAAAGGCTTCTTGCTCAAGATTGCTCAGATCCGGCAATGGCCCATAGAGCTTGTTAAAGTACACCTTCGACTGGGTGGGCGTCGCCAGATACCAAATGCCGCCGCCAAGGCCGACAATGACAAGGCCGGAAATAATCTTTGCGTGGGTGCGCCAGTTCATGTGGATCTTCCTCTTCTCTTCCTCCAGCTATCATTCGTGCTGGTGGTTGGGCAAGCGACCTGCGTCGCGCGGCCCGGCTATTTTCCCAAAGGCATATGAGCAATGGGGGCGTGCAGGCGCAGGCGCATGACCCGGCGCTCATCGCCTTCGGTCACTTCCAATCGCCAGCCGCTTTCATGGGTCAGGATTTCGCCAACGACCGGCACATGGCCCGCAAGCACAAAGGCAAGACCGCCCAGCGTATCGACATCTTCGTCAATTTCGCCAAGGCGTGCGTCAATGGTTTCGGCGACATCTTCCAGCGGCGCACGGGCATCGGCTTCCCAAATGCCGTCCTCCAGATAAGCCAGCAGGGCCACGGGGGCGTCGTCATGTTCATCTTCAATATCGCCAACAATTTCTTCGACCAGATCTTCAATTGTCACCAGACCTTCGGTTCCCGAATATTCGTCGATGACAATGGCCAGATGCATCCGCTTGGCCCGCATATCCGCCAGCAGATCCAGCACGCCACGGGCGGCGGGCACATACAGCGGCTGACGGATCAGCTTTGCGATGGTGGCCGGTGGTTTGCGGTTGCGCGCCAAGATCGCAAACACATCCTTAATGTGAATCATACCAGAGACATCATCGAGATTATCGCGATACACGGGCAGGCGGCTATGCCCGGCATCGGCAAAGGCCTTCACCAAATCGGCAAAGCTGATTGTTGTGGGTACGGCCATGATGTCGCTGCGCGGCACGGCAATATCGCCGACGGTGCGTTCGCCAAAATGCAGCAGATTCTTGAGCATTTCGCGCTCAATGGCAGAAAGATCGCCATGAGCGGGGGTGTCCCCATCCTCTTCGGCTTCTTCAATTGCGTCTTCAATCTGATCGCGCAACGAGGCGTCCCGCCTCCGGAACATCAGCGACCTCAGCGATTCAAACCAAGATCGGCTACTACGGGCATCCTCCGACATAAGTGTGTTTCTAATCTCCGTAAGGATCATCATGGCCAAGATCAGCCATGATCAGGCGTTCAAGCCCTTCCATCTCTTCTGCATCTGCGTCAGTTATATGATCAAAGCCGATCAGATGCAAAACACCGTGAACAATCAAATGGGTTGCATGTGCGCCCATTGTCACATTCTTGTCTGCCGCTTCGCGGGCGCAGGTTTCTTTGGCGAGAACAATATCGCCCAGCATAATCTCTGGTTCGCCCGCTTCGGCCAATCCGTCCATCTCCTCTGGGTCGACCATTGGGAAGGACAGGACGTTGGTGGGCTTATCCTTTTGGCGATAGGTGCGGTTGAGGATGTGAACCTCCGCATCGCTCGTCAGGCGGATCGCGATTTCAATGGGCGTATCGATGTCGGCAAGGGCGCTATGGGGGGACAGGCGAATGGCATGATTGACCGCCGCTTCGGCCAATCCATCCCAGTCAATGGACGTGTCCCAGCCTTCATTCAGGATCGCGGTGTCGATCATCGCGGTGCGCTGTCTGGCCCTTCATAGGCTTCGACGATGCGCCCGACGATGGGGTGGCGAACGACATCGCCAACGTTGAAGCGCACGCTGGCGATGCTCTCCACGCCCTCTAGCCGTGCGACCGCATCGGCAAGGCCAGATTTGAACGGATCGGGCAAATCCACCTGACGCGGATCGCCGCAAATGACCATCCGGCTGTTCATGCCAAAGCGCGTGAGGAACATCTTCATTTGCGCCGGCGTCGTATTCTGCGCTTCGTCGAGGATGATGAAGCTATCGGCCAAAGTGCGCCCGCGCATAAAGGCAATGGGGGCAATCTCAATCTCGCCGCTCGAGATGCGCCGCTCCACTTGTTCGGCTGGCAAGCAATCATAAAGCGCATCGTAAAGCGGGCGCAGATAGGGATCGACCTTTTCCTTCATATCGCCGGGCAGAAAGCCCAGCCGTTCGCCTGCTTCGACTGCTGGGCGCGATAGGATGAGCCGGTCGACTGACCCGCTGATCAACTGAGACACGGCCTGCGCCACTGCAAGATAGGTTTTGCCCGTGCCCGCTGGCCCAAGCGCAAAGATCACATCATTGCGCACCAAGGCTTCCATATAGCGGATCTGCGTTGGGGAGCGCGGGACAATCGTCTTCTTGCGCGTGCGGATCATCACCGGCGGCTGTTCGCTGGCTTCGTGGCGGATGATGCCGTCCAGTGTGGGTTCCGCCGGCATAGAGATGATGGCGGCAACAGAGCCTGTATCGATCTCCTCCCCATGCACCACGCGGTTATAAAGGCTGGTGAGGACATCGCGGGCGCGGGCAATGGCGCTGGCCTCCCCCTCAATCTGCAACTTATTGCCGCGTGCGGAAATATACACGCCCAGCGCATTTTCGATGGCGACCAGATTTTGATCATAATGACCAAAGACGGTTCCCAGCAGCTGAGGCCTGTCAAAAACAACCTCTATGCGGGCACGATCACCGGGTTCAGCGGGCTGGGGTTTGCGCGACATTCACGTCCTTATCGATAAGGGCCCCGGCAAGGCTATTTGGCCCTGCCGAAACCAGATCTACGGTGACCATATCACCAATTTGTGCATTGGTCATGACATGAACCGATTGCAGCCAAGGCGATTTACCAATTTTCTGACCCGCAAGTTTGCCGTTGCGTTCCAGCAGAACCTGCGTCCGGGTGCCAATACTCGCCTGATTAAAGGCAAGCTGCTGCTCATTGATCAGCGCCTGAAGCCGCTGCAAGCGATCGTCCATCACAGCAGGGGGAGTTTGATCTTCCATGGTCGCGGCGGGCGTTCCGGGCGGGGGGAATATTTAAAGCTATAGGCCTGCGCGTAACGTGCCGTGCGGATCAGGTCCAACGTGTCTTCAAACTCCGCCTCTGTCTCGCCCGGAAAGCCGACGATGAAATCCCCCGACAGCGCAATGTCCGGTCGCACAGCGCGCACCTGATCCAGGATGGCGAGATAGGAGTGCGCGCTATGCTTGCGGTTCATCGCTTTGAGAACCCGGTTGCTCCCCGATTGCACGGGCAGGTGGAGGAATGGCATCAGCTTTTCCACATCCCCATGGGCGCGGATCAGCCCTTCGGTCATGTCATTGGGGTGGCTGGTCATATAGCGGATGCGCGACAGGCCGGAAATGGCATCGAGCGCACGGATTAGATGATCCAGCCCCTTGCCGCCTTCTTCCCAGGCATTCACATTCTGGCCCAGCAGCGTGATTTCCTTGGCGCCTGCATCGACCAGAGATTTTGCTTCCTCGACAATCGCGTAAAAGCTGCGGCTAATCTCTCCCCCACGGGTATAGGGAACAACGCAATAGGTGCAGAATTTGTCGCACCCTTCCTGCACTGTCAAAAAGGCAGTCGTCCCCGTTTTGCGGCGCGCGGGGAGTTTTGAGAATTTGTCGAGGCCGGGCAGGTCGAGATCATGGACGCGTTCGCCCTGTGCCGCCCGCGCAATCATCTTGGGCAGTTCATGATAGGCTTGTGGCCCCACCACAATATCCACATCGCGGGATCGGGCGGTCACCTCCGCGCCTTCGGCCTGCGCCACGCAGCCGGCCACGGCAATCATCGGGCGGGTGCCATCGTCACGCCGCTGGCGGCCAATATCGGAATAGACTTTCTCAACCGCCCGTTCGCGAATGTGGCAGGTGTTCAGCACCACCAGATCGGCATCCGCTTCGGCCGTTGCAGTCATCCCTTCCGCGCCGAGCAATTCCGTCATGCGCTCACCGTCATAGACGTTCATCTGGCAGCCAAAGGATTTGATGTGAAAGGTTTTGGGGGCGGGCTGTGTCATGTTCGCGGCCCTAGCGGAGGCCAAGGGCGGCGGCAATCTCCGCCCGGCTATGCGCTGCAATTGCCTTGCGATCGGCAAAATCGGCATGGCTCAAGGGCGCCAGAAAATGGACCCGCACTGGAAAGCGCCCCGGACGGCTGAGCACCCGCAGCGCATTGGCGCCAAAGCTTTCATCCCCGACCCAGGCAATCTCACCCACAATCGGGCCATAATCCAGCGCCACCGGCTGTATCTGAATGTCGTCCGGCGCTGGGGTGACCGCTGCAATCAGGGAGGAGCGGAAAGGCAGGAGGGCACTACCATCGGCGGTCGTGCCTTCCGGGAAGAGCGTGACGGGCTGGCCGGATGTGAGCGCAGTCTGAAGGGCATTGGCCTGATGATGCGCTGCGTGCCGGGCTTCGCGCTCCACATAGACCGTGTTG
>JBJTAW010000037.1:0-3552 GCA_046091025.1 Chakrabartia sp.
CCATAGAGTTAAAGGCGATGGCACGGGGCAAGATGCTTGCGGGCACGATATTGGGAACGATGGAGGACATGGCCGGCGCCAGAAACACCCGTGCAACCCCGTGCATCGCTGCCATGAGAAAGAGGATGGGGAGGGTGAGGGCGTCATTCGCCGAAAGAATGGCGAGCGAAAGAGCGATGCTGGCATCAATGCCATTGGCCAGGATGGCGATATGGCGTCGGTCAAATCGGTCTGCCACCCACCCGGCCACGGGTGTCAAGATCGCAAGGGGGAGAAACTGCGCAAGCCCCAGCAATCCTAATTGGAAAGAGGCTTCGCGGATGCTGAGGCCATATTCCGTTCGGGCAAGATCATAGAACTGATAGCCAAGAACGACGACCATGCCTGTCGTCGCAACCACCGCAAAAAAACGCGCAATCCAGAAAAATCTGTAATCACGCAAAGCAAGCGGATGGATGTCTTTAGTGGCGAGGAGGTTCATCGTGTCTCCCTTGGCCGGAAGCGAATAGCCGCGCAACCTTTATGGGGGATGTCGGCGATCCAGAACGTATCGTCAGGCAAGTTTGATAAATGTATCGAGCAGCCGTTTTCGTCCCGCCTGATCAAAGTCAATTTCCAGCTTATTGCCCTCAATATCGGCGATCAGGCCATAACCGAATTTCTCATGGAAGATCCGCTGCCCGATCGACAGATCGCTCCGGCCTTTGTTGCCAAGGCTAACGGCGCTGGATCGGGCTTCCACGATGCGGGTCGGTTGGGTTGAATATTCAGCCGACGCGCGCTGCCAACCGGGACCACGGCCCGTGCTACGGGCCACATGGGCAAAAGGATCGCTGTTTTGGGCCCAATTTGCCCGCCAGAGACTCTCGCCCCCGCCAAAGCTGCTTTCCTGCTCAACATGCTCAGGCGGCAGTTCGGCAACGAAGCGGGAAGGGATACTAGAGGTCCACTGCCCATAAATTCTTCGATTTGCGGCGTGCAGAATCGTGCATTTCCGGCGCGCGCGGGTAATGGCGACATAGGCCAGACGCCGCTCTTCTTCTAAACTGGCAAGCCCGCCTTCATCCAGCGATCGTTGCGAGGGGAACACGCCTTCTTCCCACCCAGCAAGAAAGGTGCGCTCAAACTCAAGGCCCTTGGCCGCGTGGATCGTCATCATGGTCAGCTTTGCGCCATCAGACGCGGCTTCATTATCCATCACAAGGCTGACATGTTCCAGAAACGCGCCGAGCGTTTCATAATCTTCCATGGCGCGGGCAAGTTCGCTCAAATTTTCAAGACGACCCGCGCTTTCGGCCGATTTATCGGCCTGAAGCATCGCTGTATAGCCGCTCTCATCCAATATTTGGCGCGCGAGTTCATGATGGGGCAGCGTATTTGCCATATCGCGCCAGCGCGCCAGATCGCCAATAAAGCCACCAAGGGCACGGCGGGCCTGAGGCGTCAATTCATCGGTGTCGAGAATGAGCGCCGCCGCGAGCGAGAGCGGGCAGTTCTGTGCGCGGGCCAACATCTGAACCTTGGCCAGTGCCTTATCGCCTAGGCCTCGTTTGGGTTGGTTGACGATCCGTTCAAAGGCCAAATCATCGGCGGGCTGGTTTACAAGGCGCAGATAGGCAAGCGCATCTCGAATTTCCGCGCGTTCATAGAAACGAAAACCGCCCACAATTCTGTAGGGAAGGCCTATCGCAATGAAACGATCTTCAAATTCGCGTGTTTGAAACTGCGCCCGCACAAGGATGGCCGCATCATCGAGCGATCCGCCCGCGCGTTGATAATCCTCAACAAGCTCGCCGACGCGCCGAGCCTCTTCAGGACCATCCCAGACGCCGATCACCTCCACCTTGTCGCCTGCGTCCACCTCGGTCCAGAGCGTCTTGCCCAGACGGCCGCCATTCTTCGCAATCAGGCCAGATGCCGCGCCTAAGATATGCGGTGTGGACCGGTAATTTTGTTCAAGCCGGATGACGGCGGCCCCCAGAAAATCCTTTTCAAACCGTAAGATATTGGCGACTTCTGCGCCGCGCCATGAATAGATGGACTGATCATCATCGCCGACAACGCAGATATTCTTATTGGCTTGGGCGAGTAGGCGCAGCCAGAGATATTGGCTCGCATTGGTATCCTGATACTCATCGACCAGCACATATTTGAAGCGCTGTTGATAGCTTTCAAGAACATCGCGATGCTTCTTCAAAACGGTGAGCATATGCAGCAATAAGTCACCGAAATCGCAGGCGTTCAACGCTTTGAGGCGGGCTTGATAGAGTGTGTAAAGGGCGCCGCCCTTGCCATTGGCAAATCGTTCACTTTCGCCAGCGTCAATGTCTTCGGGTGTCAGGCCTTTATTCTTCCACTGATCAATCAGCCCGGCGAGCTGCCGTGCGGGCCAACGTTTTTCGTCAAGTTCCGCTGCTTGAACGATTTGCTTGAGCAAGCGGAGCTGGTCATCCGTATCCAAAATTGTGAAATTGGATTGTAAACCAACGAGTTCGGCATGCCGTCTAAGCATCTTTGCGCAGATCGCATGAAAGGTGCCAAGCCAGGGCATGCCCTCAACCGCATCCCCGATAATGCGACCAACACGCTCTTTCATTTCGCGTGCGGCCTTGTTGGTGAAGGTGACGGCAAGGATTTCCGATGGCCATGCCCGCCGAGTTGCGATCAAATGCGCAAGGCGTGCGGTGAGGGCGGCCGTCTTGCCCGTGCCGGCACCTGCCAGCATCAGAACTGGGCCTTCGGTGGTCAGCACGGCGTCGCGCTGAGGCGCGTTAAGCCCCGTGATATAGGCGGGTTCTTCAGAATGTGCGGGAAGAGTCATGATGCGAACGATTAGGGAACATCGGCATTAGTCGCAAGGGGAGTTGGCCGATGAAGTGCAAACTTCCTCTAGCTATCTTTCCCCTTGGCCCCGCGCGGGCTAGGGCCAATCTGGCAAGGGGAGAGAGACCATGACAACAGCACCATCCCATCGGCGTATTCTCGCGGCGTCACTCGTCGGGACGGCCGTCGAGTTTTATGATTTCTACATCTATGCGACGGCGGCTGCACTGGTGTTTGGTCCCTTATTCTTCCCATCGGATGAGCCCGGCCTTCAGCTTTTGTTGAGCTATGCCAGCTTTTCCGTTGCCTTTTTTGCGCGGCCCTTAGGCGCAATAGCTTTTGGCCATTATGGAGATCGGGTGGGGCGCAAATCAACATTAGTCGCGTCTTTGCTGATTATGGGCATATCCACCTTTCTCATCGCGTTTCTGCCGCCCTATGATCTGATCGGCTGGGTTGCCCCGGCCTTGCTGTGTCTGTTGCGCTTTGGTCAGGGGTTTGGCCTTGGCGGCGAATGGGGTGGCGCAGCACTGCTGGCCGTTGAAAATGCGCCTGAGGGAAAGCGCGCGCGATATGGCATGTTTCCGCAACTTGGGGCCCCAGTCGGGTTCTTGGCGTCCAACGGGCTCTTCCTCCTCTTAGGATTATTTCTGTCGGATGCGGATTTTAGCAATTGGGGCTGGCGGATCCCTGTGATCGGCAGCGCGCGGTTGGTTGGTATCGGTTTAT
>JBJTAW010000038.1:0-2947 GCA_046091025.1 Chakrabartia sp.
TTTGACGTCCTGATCGCCGACGAAGCCCCGCGGATTCCCGCCGCCTATCTGCTCGCGGCCGCCGGCCTCGTTCGCGAACGACTCGTGCTGAGTGGAGACACAAAGGAGCTTGCCGCGGGCAAGTCGTGGGAACTAGCTACCACAGCGGGAGCGACAAAATAACTCTGGTCCGGTCTGGTGCCGAAGCCGGGACTTGAACCCGGACGGGGTTGCCCCCGCTAGACCCTGAAAGTAGTTCGGCGCTGTTGCCGATCAACAACTTAGCGCCTATGACTGCGATTCCACTGAGAAAATATCAGTCGCTACTGTCGAATTTACAGAGAATTATAGTTAATAAAACGGGCAAAGGTCGCATTGTCTCTATCACATTATTTTCACAGCACTTCTCCCTCCCTGCCTCGATAGAAGAAGCACGCGCCTCCTCGCTCGCGCATCAGTCTCTAACCGCTCCAGCGTGGTGCCCCCCTAATTAATATCTCGGTTTATATGCTTCCATGCATATTGAATAGCAACGGGAAGGAACAACCTTGTCCAAGAACGGAATAAATGGCCTGAGAGGTAAAATCAGAATCCAAGCGGCAAAGTGATTTATTTTTGACACTTTTCTAAGAAATCCTGTGGTTTTTTGTGAAAAAAAACAGGAGCAAAAACTAATATTCTATACTTTAAGCCCCGATTTGTCGCATAACTCACACAACATCTGCCTTGAGTAACCTCGTATTACATGCCCCCCATCTTCAACCTTGTTGCCGAGCCAAATATCATCTTTTGTCATTGGAATATAGTGATAATAGGGAGCTGTCAAAAGTAATCTCCCGCCAGGCTTCAAACAATTTGACATGTCAATCATTAGTTGCTTGTCATCTAATATATGCTCAATATTTTCAAAATTTATTACAATATCAAATTTATTAATTAGATTTTCTTGATCGCCTAATTTTCTGACATCACATGTTAGGAACTCTGCATTATCAATTTTTAAGATTGCCGCCCGCTCTCGGGCGACTTTTTGGTTATTTTCTTCCCAGCTAAGTCCTGTGGCTACATAACCTCGCTTAGCTGCGCCCAAGCAGAACGCTCCATTACCGCAGCCAACATCGAGAAAAGTTTCTGTTCCATTTGAAATTGGCAGTCTATCTTTTAACCACAGCCACCTATCCATGACAAGTGTATCACCATGAATAAGTGTGGCATTAAATCCAATGGTTTTGACTAAAAAATTACGCATCTAGAAAACTTTTTAAGTTGATTGAATTTACTTTTGTGTTATTTTTATGGGCAACTTATCATATTCTTCAAAGATAAAAGTTTGCTTAGTATGGGTGTTTACCATTAACTTTAAATTAAATTTATTAGTGCGACCTAGGATTTTTAAGTCATGCATTATTACGGGATATTCTCTCCCACAACCATGTCTAATACCATCAAAAACTGCCCCCACCCTTAGTTAGGCTAACTGCTCTGTAAGTAGGACAAACATCGGCTGCAGGCAGACAGTGTACGGACCCGAGGGGCCGATAGCCATAGGTGCTGTTGGAACCGGTCCTGATCATATGCCCCGCCGCTACCTCCTTCAATATACTGTTATCAAGGGCGAGGTCGGCCATGAGGCGTTTGAACTGGGCGTTCTCCTGTTCCAGACCCTTCAACCGTTTGGCCGGTGAACGCTCAGCCCGCCGTGCTCCTTCTTCCACTGACAGTGGGTCTGCTCCCTGAGGCCCAGCTCCCGGCAGGCCCCCACCCGTCAGCCCTTTGCCCATCTCTATTTCTAAGGTGCGCAGCTACCCGATGATCTCTTCCTCCGTGTATCGTTTCCGTGCCATACTCCCTGGCAATTCATGCTGTCGAAGCAAATGCACCTTCCCTTCATGTCTAATCATCGGGTTCCCTTTTCCAGTACCCGCCGGCCTTGTTCGCGAACGACTCGTGCTGAGTGGAGACACAAAGAAGCTTGCCGCGGGCAAGTCGTGGGAAGTAGCTACCACAGCAGGAGCGACAAAATAATTCTGGTCCGGTCTGGTGCCGAAACCTAACTCCATCGCTGTCCTAATTTAAAGGGGTAAGGTCAATGACGCAAACAACAGAGCAACCTTTCAATCTGACAACTCAGGACCGTTTTAACCAATTGCCTGAAACACGCGAACAATGGCAACGTAAAAACCGCTACTACTACGACGACCAGCGCCTTTACATGAAGTTTCTTGTGCCGGAAGGGTTGCGCGTGCTTGAGATCGGCTGCGGGCTGGGCGACCTGCTGGCATCCTTGAAGCCGTCACGGGGACTGGGCATCGATCTCAACGACGCGATGGTGAAGGAGGCCGCACGCCGACATCCGTCTCTCGAATTCGTCGTGGCAGATGCGGGGACGCTCGATCTGGACGAGACCTTCGACGTGATCATTCTGGTTGATGTGGTCGGGTCTCTGCTTGATGTGGAAACCGCCCTCCGGCGGCTTCGCCGGTGCTGTGCACCTCACACCCGTTTGATTATCTCCTACTACAATTTTCTCTGGGAACCGATTCTCAAGCTGGCTGAGCGACTGGGGCTGAAAATGCCGCAGCAGCAACAGAACTGGCTCACTTCAGACGACCTCGCCAATCTGCTGCACCTGGCCAACTACCAGGTCGTCAAGACTGAGCGGCGCCTGCTGCTACCCAAATGGATTCCGCTCATCTCCGCCATCGCCAACCGCCTGCTGGCGTTTCTGCCCGGTTTCCGCTCCGCCTGTCTCTGCCACTACGTGGTCGCGCGACCGCCTGCTGCGGAGATCGGCCACGAACGGTCCGTGACCGTCGTCATTCCCTGTCGCAATGAGCAGGGGAATATCGAAGCAGCCATCCGGCGCCTCCCGGCGTTCGGCTCGAGCCTGGAAGTACTGTTTGTCGAAGGCAATTCTACGGACGGCACGCGGGAGGAAATTGAGCGCGTTATCCGCGCCTATCCGGGC
>JBJTAW010000039.1:0-12829 GCA_046091025.1 Chakrabartia sp.
ATATGGGCCGCACCGCAACCAATGTTGTCGGCAACACGGTAGCCAGCGTTGTCATCGCGAAATGGGAAGGCACTCTCGACGAGCCAGAGTCCCTCGAACATGAACCGCCCCACGCCCCATCTTCCCATCATGGCACCGCCCACCCCGCCCCGCGCGAAGGTGAACCCGGCGGCGTGAGCTGAAACAACTCCAGGAGGGCCCCATGATCCGCAAATTATTCCTCGAACATCCAGCCGAAGTTGAGGAAGGCTATTTCCAGCATATGGGGTCGCCGCCCGCTTTGGATTTGCGATGATCTGGGGGGGCATGAAGGCGCTGGTCCACGCCATTGTCCCCGCTTGGTGCGTGACGAGCGGCAGCGACACGATCCGCCGTCTCCATAACATCATGGTCGAAAATCGCGGCGCAAAGCAGGCCGCCACCATAGAGGCCATGACCATCGAATGGTTGATTTGACCGCGCCTATTTGGGTCAGCCGTGCCGATGGGCTGAACCTCGCGGCGCGCCATAGGCCGGGCCGAGCAGATCGGCCCCCGATTGTCTTTCTGCCCGGCTATGCATCTGACATGCAGGGGAGCAAAGCCATCGCGCTCGATGCTTGGGCAGAGCAAACGGGCCATGCATTGCTGCGTCTCGACTATGCAGGTTGCGGAGAGAGCGAGGGCGCATTTGAGGACGGAACCCTTGCCAGCTGGCGCGATGACGCACGACTGGTGATCGATCAATTGGCCCCTGGCCCCATCGTCCTGATTGGCTCCTCCATGGGCGGGTGGCTCGCCCTGTTGCTGGCCCGCGATCTGGGGGCGCGCGTGCGCGGAATGGTCGGCATCGCGGCCGCTCCCGATTTTACGCAATGGGGCTTTAGCGCTGCCGAAAAGGAAGCGCTAAAGCAGCAGGGCAGGCTTTTGCGCCCGTCCGATTATGGGCCAGAGCCTATGGTGACGACACGCGCTTTTTGGCACTCAGGCCAGAGCCTGTGTCTGCTCGACACGCCAATTGAGATCGACTGCCCAGTGCGCCTGCTGCAAGGGCAGCAAGACCCCGATGTGCCTTGGGCGATTGCGCTGCGCATCAAAGAGCAGCTGTGTTCAGCTGATGTGCAGCTTCACCTGATCAAGGATGGGGACCATCGTTTGTCACGCGACACGGATCTTGTACTGCTGACAGACGTTATTGCCAGATTGATGGAGAGCCTGTGAGCATCCTTATTGCACTTGCCCTTGCCAGTTCTGCGCCCCCTGTTGTGCAGACGGATGAAGCGATGTTCCGGGAATGTGTCACGCTGATCAGCAGCGATGCGGACGCCGCCATTGCCTTTGCCGGGCGCTGGCGGGTCGAAGGGGGCAATGTTCTGGCGCGGCAATGCCTTGGCATGGCCTATACAGCGCAAGAAAAATGGGCCTCTGCCATGACCGCCTTTGAACAGGCGGGCAATGCCTCAGAAACCGCAAAGGATGGCCGGGCAGCGGGCATTTGGGGGCAGGCGGGCAATGCCGCTCTTGCCGCCGGAGATGCGGTGCGGGCGCGCGGCTATTTTGATGCAGCCCTTATTTTGGGGACACTGACCGGCGCAGATGCAGGCTTGACGCATCTTGATCGTGCGCGTGCACTTGTTGCAGTCGGTGACCCAATCCGGGCGCGTGCCGATCTCGACATGGCGGTCAAACTGGTGCCGGAAGATCCGCTGGCATGGCTCTTATCCGCTACACTGGCGCGCCGGGCAGGTGATCTTGGTCGTGCGCAAATGGACATTGGGGAGGCTGTCAAACGCGCGGCCGATGACCCTTCTGTCGCGCTGGAAGCTGGCAATATCGCAGCCCTACTGGGCCATTATGCCGCCGCGCAAACCGCCTGGGAAGCCGCCGCCCGATTGGCCCCGGAAAGCCCCCAAGGCAAAGCGGCGCAAAGGGCGCTGGAGCAATTTGGCGGCGAAGTCCCCGCATAGACACCGCCAAAGCCCTGAGCCTTGGCTGATATAAGTGCTTTTCCCAGATCTGGGGATCGCCTATTCTGCGGTTCATCAATGAATAGTCATCGTGCGCACAGACGCGCCGAGCCCAAGGAGTTGAGGTGATCAAATATCTTCACACCATGATCCGCGTATCTGATCCAGATGCGACGATCCGGTTCTTCTCCCTTCTTGGTCTTCAGGAATTGCGGCGCTTTGACTATGAAGCGGGTCGGTTCTCGCTCATCTTCCTTGCAGCCCCTGGGGATGAAGAGGCGCAGATTGAACTCACCCATAATTGGGATGAGAGCGGCTATGGCGAAGGGCGCAATTTCGGCCATCTCGCCTATAGCGTGTCCAATATTTATGAGACCTGCCAGAAACTGATGGAAGGCGGCGTGACGATCAACCGTCCCCCGCGCGATGGCCGAATGGCCTTTGTCCGCTCGCCTGACAATATCTCGGTGGAACTGCTGCAAGACGGCGATGCGCTGCCCCTTGCCGAACCTTGGGCCTCTATGCCCAATATCGGCCATTGGTGAGGACAAGGTCATGACAGTTGAAATCGTCCGCATTCCCGTTTTGTCTGACAATTATGTCTGGCTGTTGCACGATGCTGCATCGGGAGAGACAGTCGTGATCGACCCCGCCGTTGCCGAACCTGTGTTGGGGGCGGCGGCCGAGCTCGGCTGGCGCATCACCCACATTTGGAACACGCACTGGCACCCCGACCATGTCGGCGGCAATGCGGAGATTAAGGCGGCAACCAATTGTTCCATTTCCGGCCCTGCTGCCGAGGCGGAGCGCATCCCGACATTGGATCATAAAGTCGCTGGTGGGGATCAGGTGAAGATTGGCAAAATTACAGCCGACGTGATCGACGTTCCTGCGCACACCGCGGGGCACATCGCCTATCACCTGCCGAGCGAGAAAACCGTCTTTGTCGGCGATACCTTGTTCGCCATGGGCTGTGGCCGATTATTTGAAGGCACGGCTGAACAAATGTTCGACAATATGCAACGCCTCGCCGCTTTACCCGATGAGACAGCAGTCTATTGCGCGCATGAATATACGCTCTCCAATGGCCGCTATGCGCTTGTGGCAGAGCCGGACAATGAACGTATTGTCGCCCGGATGAACGCGGTGGAAGCCGCGCGCGCGCTCGGCGACGCTACGGTGCCGACCAGCATATCTTTGGAAAAAGCGACCAACCCCTTCATGCGGGCAAAAAATGCGCAGGAGCTGGCGGAACGTCGGGCGGCCAGAGATAGTTTTCAATAATTATTGGTGGGAGAATGAGGATGCCCAGACTAGTACTTCCCTTGGCGTTGATGATGCTCGCGGGCTGCACTCTTCAGCCGGCCGAGAAGCGCCTGCAGATACAAGCGCGTGAGGCCGCACGGCTGGAGGCTGATCTGGCCGGGTTCACCGCTGGCAAGCCCGTCAATTGCATGATGAGCCGTGATGCGCGCGGGCCCGAAGCCTATGGCGACCACAGCCTGATCTTCCACGCAGGACGCAATCTCATTTACCGCAATGATACAATCGGTTCTTGCCGGGGCGTCGGCCGCGGGGAGGCATTGATCATCCGGCAAACATCAAGCCAGATGTGCGCGGGCGATATCGCCAGCACCGCTGATCGCTTCGCGGGGTTTGAAACCGGCTCTTGCGCGCTCGGCCCCTTCATCCCTTATCGCCGCACCCGACCTTAGCCTTTGTACAAAGCGTCCAGCCTGTTCCCATAGGTCTGGCGGATGAAATGTCGCCTGATCTTCAAACTGGGCGTCAGCATTTCATTGTCGATGGTAAAGGCATCGGGTGTCAGCGTGATCTTGCGGACTTTTTCCGTCACTGAAACCTGTGCATTGACCCGATCAACAGCCGCCATCAGCGCACTGCGAAAGGCGGGAAGACCGCACATCGCCGACAGATCATACTCCTCGCCATTGGCCTGCGCCCATTCCACCGCCCATTCAGGATCCGGCACGACAAGACCAACCAGATGGGGCCGCTTGTCGCCTGACACCATGGCTTGGAAAATTTCCGGCTGGAGCGTGAGCATCCCCTCCACCTTTTGCGGACTGACATTCTCGCCCTTATCGTTGACGATAATGTCCTTCTTGCGATCGGTGATGCGGATGCGGCCCTTGTCATCAATTTCGCCAATGTCGCCGGTGTGCAGCCAGCCATTTTGAAGCACACGGGCCGTCTCTGCCTCATTGCGCCAATAGCCATGCATCACCAATTCACCGCGCACCAAAATTTCGCCATCCTCGGCAATTTTGACCTCAACATTCTTCATCGGCGGGCCGACCGTATCCATTTTCAGCCCGGCCTTGGGACGATTGCAGGAAATGACAGGGGCAGCTTCGGTCTGGCCATAGCCTTGTAGCATCGACAGCCCCATCGCGTGAAAGAACACGCCAATGTCGGGGTTCAGCGGTGCCCCGCCAGAGACCATGGCCTTCATCCGGCCACCAAAGCGCTGCTGAATTTTGGGCCGTAATGTCCGGTTGATGACTGCATTTAACGGCCGATCCCAAAGCGAGAGGCCGCCCGCCAATTCCTTTGCGCCCAGCGCAAGCGCGCGGCGCATCAATGCCTGCGGCAACGCACCTTGTTTTTCGATTTGCTTCAAAATCCGGGCGCGCAGCACTTCAAATAGGCGCGGCACAACGACCATGAGGGTGGGACGTGTTTCCTCAATATTGGACGCGAGCTTTTCCAGCCCTTCCGAATAATAGATTTGCGCACCCAGACCGATGGGGAAATGCTGCCCGCCTGTATGTTCATAGGCATGGCTAAGGGGCAGGAAGGACAGGAAGACTTCGTCGCGCCAACCAAAATCCTCGGCAATAATTTCAGCACAGCCTTCGACATTACACAGGATAGCGCCATGATGCTGGCGCACGCCACGCGGCGCGCCGCCCGTGCCGCTAGTGTAGATGATGCAGGCCAAATCATCGCGTTTGAAATTGGCGGCGGCATGGGCAGCACAGGCGTCGACATCTGCTGGGCCAGACACAAGATCTGCCCAGTTCTGAATTGTCACACCCGTGGACTGGCCGACCCGCAACGGCTCGATCCCGATCAACTGATGCGCGCGCGTTGCCCGGATGGCCGCGGGCATAACCGATTGCGCCAACTTGGGCGTGGACACGATGATGGCGCTGGCCCCGGAATCTTCGATGATATGCTGGTGATCCCGCTCCATATTCGTCGTGTAGGTCGGCACGGTGACGCAGCCTGCTGCCATGATGCCAAGATCGGCAATGCACCATTCGGGGCGGTTTTCGGACACCAGCATGACCCGATCACCCGGTTCCAGCCCCAAAGACTTGAGCGATTGGGCCAAGGCCGCCACTTGGTGCGCGGCCTTGGCCCAGCTCATCGGCTGCCAAGCGCCCTGATGCTTTGCCCAAAGAAAGGGGGCATCGCCCTTTTCCTTTGCCCGGGTGAAAAACATTGTCACCAAATTTGGGAAATGCTCAAACTCCCTCACGCCCCGTCTCCCGATCATATTGTTCTAAACTATTGTTCCTGAATTTCTTTTGCCGAGTTTAGATCACTCACTCAAGCCCACGCCGTCGCTGCGCGGTTCGGCAGCCCCCACACAGCCAGAGGCCGTGTGTACCGCCGCATTGGCTTTGGATGGGCTGATCGGATTGACCATCACCACATGGCCAAGCTGGCTCAGAGCACCCGCCTGCGCCGCCAAGGGTGTCCCGCTTTCAATCAGAATAGCGTCGCTGTTAAAGTAGATATTGGGTGCAGCAAGGGCCGCTTGCGCACCCATCCCCCAATCTAGATGGGCGATCAGCGTCTTGGCCACTTGCATGATGATCCGCTTGCCCCCTGCTGCGCCAACCGCGAAAATGGGCTGTCCATCCGGCCCATAGACAATGGTCGGCGACATAGACGATACGGGCCGCTTGCCCGGCTGTGGACGATTGGCAACAAGCACCCCTTCCTTCATCGGGGCAAGGCTGAAATCGGTCATCTCATTGTTCAAAACCATTCCAGCAGCCACCAGCTGGCTGCCAAATGGGCCTTCCACCGTTGAGGTCATGCTGGCGACATTGCCAAGGCGATCCGCCGCCACAAAATGCGTCGTACCCATGACTTCGCCAGACATAGCCGCTGTGCGTGGCTCTGCCCCCGGCGGCATCCCGGCTATATAGGAAGCGCGGGTGCTGCTTTCCGAAATCAAGGCAGAGCGGCTGGCAATATAGCCCTTGTCCAGCAAGCCAGTAACGGGAACCGCCACATAGTCTGGATCGGCAAGATATTTTTCGCGATCGACATAGGCCAATTGCATGGCCTCGGCGATCACATGCCACGCCTTGGGGCTGTCTGGCCCAAGCGCCTTCATATCAAACCGCTCCACCATGCCCAAAATCTGGAACACCGTTGTTGCGCCGGAAGACGGCGGCCCCATGCCGCACAGGCGATAAACCCGGTACATCACGCACACGGGCGGCCGCTCCTTGGCTTCGTAGGCAGCAAGATCAGCCAGCGTCATCGGCGCGGCATTGCGCGGCGCATTGGATACAGCCGATGCAATTTCTTGCGCAATCGGGCCTGTGTAAAAGGCGCTCGGGCCCTTTTTAGCGATCTGGCGCAGCGTGTTTGCAAGAGCTGGGTTACGAACCACATCACCCGCAACCTTGGGACGGCCATCCTGAAAATAAATGGCCTTGGTCGCGTCAAACCCATCCCAGAGCGGGGCCAGTTGCGCGATGACGCCCGCTAATCTTGGGGTCACGACATAGCCCTGCTCCGCCAAGGCGATGGCGGGTTGAAAGAGCTTTTCCCAGTGCAGCTTGCCCCATTTGGCATGCGCCTTTGCCATAAGGGCAATATTGCCGGGTACGCCAACGGAATGGCCGCCCAAAAACGCATCACGAAACGGAATGACTTTGCCATCCGGGCCAAGAAACCGGTCTTCGCGCATCGCGGCAGGCGCTTTTTCTCGGCCATCAATCGTTGCGACGCCACCCGCCTTGCTGTCGTGATAGACGAAGAAGCCACCGCCGCCGATGCCGGAGGATTGGGGCTCCACCACCGTCAGCGCCAGCATCATCGCCAGCGCTGCATCGGCCGCGGTGCCACCTTCGCGCAATAGCTGCCGGCCGGCCGCCGCTGCGCGCGGATCTGCTGCCGAGACGGCCCCTTTTTCTGCAAAACCCGCTGTCGGCAGACTGATCAGAAGCATCACATACAAGAAAAGCTTTTTCATAATCTCAACCTAACCACATGGCCTTGCGGAGCAAGCCCTAACGGATATCCACCCCAACGGCCTCTGCAATGCTGGTGAACCCATCCCGCCGCAAAAGCGCGGCCAGCCCGCGATTAATCCGGCGGGCAAGCCCCGGCCCTTCATAAACAAGCGCCGAATACAGCTGGATCAGCGACGCCCCCGCCCGGATGCGGGCATAGGCATCTTCGGCACTGGCGATCCCGCCCACGCCAATCAGCGGAAGGCGCCCCCCCGTTGCGCGGGCAAAATCGGTCATGCGTTGCTGCGCCAAGGCCTTGAGCGGCGCGCCAGAGAATCCGCCCGCTTCCTTTGCATGAGGCGATTGAAGGGTGGGCCGCGAAATCGTGGTGTTCGAAATGATCAGCGCATCCACCTGCCCCACCGACAACCGGGCAATCGCCTCAATATCTGCTGGCTCCAAATCTGGCGCAACCTTCAGGAAAACGGGCGGCCCTGAAGGCGGTAGAGCGGCACGAACTGCGGACAGCAATTCAGCCAGAGCTCCTTCATCCTGAAGCGCGCGCAGACCCGGCGTGTTGGGGCTGGAGATATTGATGGTGAGGTAGGACGCATAGGGGGCCATGCGGGCAACGCCGGATGCATAATCGGCAATTCGGTCCACCGCATCCTTATTAGCCCCGATATTGACCCCAATAATCCCCTTGCCCCGCGCGGCGGCCATCCGCTGTTCTGCGGACGCTTGCCCGCGATTGGTGAAGCCCAAGCGAATAATGACCGCGCGGTCCTCAATCAGCCGGAAGAGGCGGGGCTGCGGATTGCCCGACTGCGGCACGGGCGTCAGCGTTCCAACTTCGACCGCGCCAAAGCCCAAGCGGAGCATCTGGGCTGGCACTTCGGCATCCTTATCATAGCCGGCCGCAAGGCCGACCGGATTTGGAAAATTGAGGCCCGCGACGCGGCTCGCCAAAATCGGGTCGTCGGAGCCTGAAGATAAACTTGGCAACAGCCGCACGCCATATAGGCTAAGCCGATGAGCCCCTTCTGCATCCAGCAAAAAGATAAAGGGTCTAAGAAGCGCGTAACCAATCATGGCCCTTGCCTTAGCGCCAACGACTCGGAAGGCAAATATCCCACCCGAAGATGGCCGAAGGTTGATAAATTCTGTCCAAATATGTCTCTATAAACAAGGGATAAATCCAGGTTATGACTCTGGGAACCATATAATCTGCCTGCGTGTCGGATTCATTCTATTCCTTAGAAACCCTGCAATTCAGGGGAATATTTTGTGTTTAGTCCTGTTGATGCGACCCGAAGGACGCCTTTTGCGAGGTTCCTTTACAAAACTTAATGGCCGGTGCCTGTGCACCGGCCTTTTTTTCGTCTTGAGCGGAGTCTTCCTCCATATCGGGATCACGAGACGCACATGACCGCCATCACCTATGCGGCACCAGCCCTTCAATTCTCAGATGATGTCTCGACCTTTTATCTGATCGAAACAGAGGCCGCCACAGTCGAATGGATTGAAATGGCGAGCCTTGCCCAATTGCAGTTCATGTTGCGCGGTACGGCGCCGGTTCAACCTTTCGCCGGGATGAAAACGGATCTTGCCGACATTGGCCTTATCGGCCCGCGCAACAGTGCAGCCTATGTGCAGATGAATGGGCCCGTGCGGATATTTGGCTTTGGGCTCCTCCCACAAGGTTGGCTTGCGGCGGCACGGCGTCCGGCATCCGACTTTGCAGATCAGGCTCAAGACGCAAGGGTCTGCGTATGCGGGCGAATTGCGCAGGCCTATGCCCGGCTTTGTGAGGCGAAGTCGTTTCGCGATATGACCAAGATCGCCGAAAAATACCTCGCTATTGTGACCAGCATGGCAGACGCCCCTCCGACACCCCTGATCCATGCGATACAGGCGTGGCTGTTGAGCAGCCCCAACCCCAAAATCGCCGACCTGCTCGCCCAATCGGGCCTGTCCGAGGCGCAGGCCCAGCGCCACTGCAAGGCGTTGTTCGGCGCGCCGCCAAAGCTGTTGGCACGAAAATATCGCGCCCTGCGGATGGCAAAGCAGATCGCGCAAGGCCAGTGTGATTGGCAGTCAGAAGCCGACCGCGTCTTCTATGACCAGTCGCATTGCATTCGGGAATTGCGCCATTTCGTGGGACTAACCCCATCGGCAATCCAAACGCGGGCGCGGCTCTCCCCCCGCTCCAGATACCTCCAGCCCCCAATGGCTGGGTTGCAGACTTTTGGGCGGAGCTATGATCTGCTCGGCCTTGCACCCGCCGGATCGCCATTTGCGACCCTTCATTGACAGCTATGTCTGCCTGTCGTCGGATCAATCAACCGATCAGCAAAAGCTGCCCGCGGATTGGGCCTGTCTTTGGATATTGGTGCGTGGCCGGGCCACGCTCGATTGTGACGCGCAAACGCGCAAAGCCATATGGCCAGCGACGCTGACGGGGCCCTTTCATCGCCACCATCGATTGGGCATGATCGGCCCGACCCTGCTCTTCGGCGCTCGGATCACGCGTGCGGGATGGGGCGGCTTAATCCCGCAAGAAGCCTATCGTCTTGCCGACCAGGCGGGCAATGCCACGCCTCTTCTAGGGCCCGCCATTGAGCAGCTTCAGGCGGCGATGGCCAAATGCACTCAGCTCCCCGAAATGGCAGAATTGGCGACCCCATTTTTCGCGGACCGGATTAAGCCTATCCCCCTATCCCATCAGCGTGTGAATCAGACGCTGAGTAACTGGCTGGCGTCGACTCCAAGAGCTGCGCCCGACATCATTTCCGAACAGCTTAACATGTCCGCGCGTCAGGTGGAGCGCATCGCCAACCGCTATTGGGGTGCGCCGCCCCGGACACTCGCCCGGATTGATCGCGCCTTGCACATGGCCACCAGCATTCGCGCAAGCGACAACCGTCCTACGCCCTATGCCGATGCGTCGCACCTTATCCGGGGGGTGAAACGCGTCACCGGATATACGCCGCGCCAGCTTATGTCGCTTGGCAGCGGCCCATTTGGCCGCCCAGCAGACGCACCCAAAGAACAGGGTTGAAATTCGGACTAACGCGGTCCAATTAGCCGCCATGCGTTTATCGAGTCTGGCAGATTATGCGGTCGTCATGATGTCCGCCTGCGCCCGCCATTGCGGGGGCACGCGGATCAATGCCGGCCAGCTTGCGGAGGAAACGGGCATTCCGTTGCCGACCGTGCAAAAGCTTGTCAGCCGCTTGTCGTCCGCCGGGTTACTGCGCTCCATTCGCGGTGCGGGCGGCGGCTTTAAGCTGGCGCGGCCCGCCGCGGCGATCAGCCTTGCCGAAATTGTGGAGGCGATTGAAGGCCCGATTGCAATGACATCGTGCGTTGAAAGTGGCCGGCATGATTGTGGGTTGGAGGGCAGTTGTTCCGTCCAGCCGCATTGGCCCGTGGTCAACCGCGCGGTGCGCGACGCCTTGGCCGATATCAGCCTGACCAGATTATCTTCCCCGTCCGTGCCGACACTGGCCGGGCCTTCGAGTTGAGCCATGACTGACACCCCAATCAAAGATCAGGCCGCGCATGATGCAGCGGCCCGCGTTGCAGATTATGAACATGGCTGGTCGGCCGATATCGAAACGGATTTCGCGCCCAAGGGGCTGAGCGAGGAGACCGTTCGCTTCATCTCTGCCCAGAAGAATGAGCCGGACTGGATGCTCGATTGGCGACTCAAGGCCTTCCGCATGTGGCAGACGATGGAATCGCCAGATTGGGCGAAGCTCAACGTCCCGCCGATCGATTATCAGGACGCCTATTATTACGCCGCGCCCAAGGCGAAAAAGACGCTGGAAAGTCTCGACGAAGTCGATCCTGAAATTCTGCGCGTCTATGAAAAACTGGGCATCCCAATTGAAGAGCAAAAGGTGCTGGCAGGCGTTGAAGGCGCGCGCAAAGTCGCGGTTGATGCGGTCTTTGACAGCGTGTCTGTGGCGACCACCTTTCGCGAGGAATTGAAGAAGGCAGGCGTCATCTTCCTCTCTATCTCTGAGGCGATCCGCGAATATCCAGAGCTGGTGAAAAAATGGCTCGGCCGCATTGTGCCAATGCGCGACAATTATTTTGCGACGCTCAATTGCGCGGTCTTTTCCGACGGCACGTTCGTTTATATTCCAGAAGGCGTGCGCTGCCCGATGGAGCTCAGCACCTATTTCCGCATCAATGCCGAAAATACCGGGCAGTTTGAACGCACCCTGATCATCGCCGATAAAGGCAGCTATGTCAGCTATCTCGAAGGCTGCACCGCCCCGATGCGCGAGGAGAATCAGCTGCACGCCGCCGTCGTTGAACTGGTCGCGATGGATGATGCCGAAATCAAATATTCCACCGTGCAGAATTGGTATCCCGGCAATTCAGAAGGCCTTGGCGGCATTTACAATTTCGTGACCAAACGCGCTTTGTGTCAGGGTGACCGATCCAAGGTCAGCTGGACGCAGGTTGAAACCGGATCAGCCATCACCTGGAAATATCCAAGCTGCGTGCTGAATGGCGATGACAGCGTGGGAGAATTTTATTCGGTCGCCGTCACCAATAATTATCAGCAGGCCGATACCGGCACGAAGATGATCCACAATGGCAAGCGCACCCGTTCCACCATTGTGTCCAAGGGGATCACCGCCGGCAAATCCAACGGCACCTATCGCGGCCTCGTCCGCGTCGCTGCGCAGGCCAATGGTGTGAGGAACTTTACACAGTGTGACAGCCTGCTTCTGGGCGATCAATGCGGGGCGCATACCGTGCCCTATATTGAGGTGAAGAACCCTAGCGCCCAAATTGAGCATGAGGCGACCACGTCGAAAATTTCGGATGACCAACTCTTTTACGCCATGCAGCGCGGCCTTGGTCAGGAAGAGGCCGTTGCCCTCATCGTCAATGGCTTTGCCAAAGAAGTGCTCCAGCAGCTTCCAATGGAATTCGCGGTCGAGGCGCAAAAGCTGCTCGGCATCTCGCTTGAAGGGAGCGTGGGGTGACATTGTCGTCGGCAGACTTCGCGCTGCGCACTAACACCCCTCCCCTTCAGGGGAGGGGCCGGGGGTGGGGACTTTCCGCCGCACAATTGCTGGAATTGCAGTCCCGCGCCAAACACATGCGGAGCAACCCGACCGAGCCTGAGAAGCGGCTTTGGCGGCATCTTTCCAATAGCCAATTAGGCGGGTTCAAATTCCGGCGGCAGGAAGTTGTCGGCAACTATATCGCAGATTCTGCATGCCCCTCCACTGCTCCCATTGTGGAAGTCGATGGCGACACACATGACGACGTGAAAGATAGGCTGCGGGATGACACATTGGCGGCACATGGCTGGCACGTTCTTCACGTCACCAATGAAGATGTCATGCGGAATATGGATGGGACACTGGCCTCTATTCTAGAAACTTTGGAGCGGGTTCCCAATCCCCACCCCAACCCCTCCCCTGAAGGGGATGGGCTTGAGGAGGCGAAGGCCCATCTGCTCAATGGTAGGATTTTTTAAGATGCTTTCGATCACCAACCTCCACGCCACTGTCGCCGACAAGCCGATCCTCAAGGGCCTGTCGCTCTCGATCAATGCCGGGGAAATCCACGCGATCATGGGCCCCAATGGCGCGGGCAAATCCACGCTTGGCTATACGCTTGCGGGTCGGCC
>JBJTAW010000040.1:0-5481 GCA_046091025.1 Chakrabartia sp.
ATTTTGTGCGGCGGGCTCTGGCTGAGCGCGCCGCCTATGCGGGGGAGTTGGAAGATCTGGATGGCGCTGCGCGGGCCGATTGCAGCGCCGATGCGTGTCTTGTTCGCCTCTAACGCGGTGGGCGGGATTGGCAAATTCTCATGCTCAGAAGCCGTCATAGAATAAAATGGCAAGATATTGTTATCGCTTGAAAAATATCTGATATCATTATCAGCGATCGGCAATTGGCCCGGGACTGCGTGCCCAAATGGGTCCGGATTGATCCGGCATTTTTGGCACAGACAGGCGGGCTGGCGATCACGCTGGCACCCGTGAAGTTCCAAATGACCAAGCCGGCCCGAAGCGATCACCCCTGGATCGTTCCGGGTCAAACCCTGCGTCAGTAGCGCCGCAATAGCCCGGCAAGCCGCCCCTGGATACGCACCTGTGCGGGGTAATAACGCTGTGGCTCATAAGCGCGATTGGCGGGGTCGAGCCGCACCATAGTGCCTTCCTTGCGGAAATATTTGAGCGTCGCTTCGCTGTCATCAATCAGCGCGACCACAATTTCGCCAGCTTGCGCCATGTCAGACCGGCGGATCAGGGCGTAATCGCCATCCAAAATCCCCGCTTCCACCATGGAATCGCCAGAGACTTCGAGTGCAAAATGCTCGCCCGGGCCAAGTAGAGCTGCAGGCACAGAGAGGGAGCTTTGCCCCTCCAGCGCCTCAATCGGCATGCCTGCCGCAATGCGGCCGTGCAGCGGAATATCGAGCACATCATTGGCAGGAGCCACAGGGGCCGCAGGACGCGGGGCGAGGTTCACGACATTGCTGGTCGTGACTGCCTTGGGCAGGTCGCCGCGTTCTGGCATTTTCACCACATCCAGCGCGCGGGCGCGATTGGGAAGACGGCGGATAATGCCGCGTTCTTCCAGGGCGGCGATCAAACGGTGGACGCCCGACTTTGACTTAAGATCAAGCGCGTCCTTCATTTCTTCAAAGGATGGGGAAACACCAGTTTCCGCCAAATGATCATGGATGAAACAAACCAGTTCATGCTGCTTGCGCGTAAGCATTGCCGACCTCCAAGTTGGAACGAACGCGGAACGTGTAGGCAACATTCCGAGTCAAGTCAAGCGATCAGCAAGATCTCCACCTTATCCCCGCTTGCCGCTGGGGCTGACCCTGCCGGGCGGACGATGAGGGCATTGGCGCGGGAGAGCGCGCTAAGGGCGGCGCGGTCATTCAGGGCAATGGGTGTTACGTGTCCGGCCTCATAAATTGCACGGACATGGTCGGTTCGTTTGGGTACGGCGGGCAGGGGGACCGTGAGGGTCGCAGGGATTGGCTGGGCAAAGGGTTCGCGCGCGCCAGACAGATGGGCGATGAGTGGTTTGGCAAAGAGAATGGCGGTGACAAAGGCAGAGACGGGATTGCCCGGCAGGCCAAGCACGATGGCTGCGCCCAGCTTCCCGGCCATCAAAGGCTTTCCGGGGCGCATCGCGATTTTCCAGAAATCAAGGCTGGCCCCTGCGGCCTCCAGCGCGGGTTTGACATGGTCATGATCGCCAACCGACGCCCCGCCGGTCGAGATAATGATATCCGCCTCTTGCGAGAGGCCGGCGAAGGCCTCAGTCAGCGCCGCGCGATCATCGGGGACAATCCCATAATCGGTCACATCGGCCTCCCCGCTCAGGAGGGCGTGCAGCATCAGGCCGTTTGACGCCGGGATTTGCCCTGCACCCAAGGGCGCGCCGGGGGCCACCAACTCATCCCCTGTCGAGAGGAGGGCAATGCGCACGCGCCGCCGCACGCTGGCCGAGGCATGCCCGCCCATAGCGAGCAGCGCGAGGCGGGCCGGGGTCAGCCGATCTCCAGCGGCAACCAATACCGCGCCGTCGCAAAAATCTTCGCCCGCCTGCCGCACATGCTTGCCGCGTTGCACCTGAAGCTCGGCCTGAAGCACAATCTGATCGCCTGAGCGGGCGACATCTTCCTGCATGATGACGCTATCTGCCCCTTGGGGAAGGGGCGCGCCGGTGAAAATCCGCATGGCCTCACCCGGCCCAATCTGCCCCGGCTCTGCCTGTCCTGCCGCAGACTCGCCTGTCACCAGACAAGGGCCGGGCAGATCCCCCTGCCGCACGGCATAGCCATCCATGGCGGAAAGGGCCCGGGCGGGCTGTGTGCGGCGTGCCAAATGGTCAATGGCCGCCCATCGGCGCAAAGCGGCGGTGAGCGGGGTGGATTCAATCGGAAGAAGCTGGCCGAGGGCAAGCGTGCGACGCCGCGCCTCTTCCAGGGCAATCATGGTTCTGTCCGCCAATCGCCAGAACGCCCGCCCGATTTGGCCAGCAAGCGCACGCCAGTAATGACCATCGCCCGGTCCAGCGCCTTGGCCATGTCATACAAGGTCAGAAGAGCAACAGACGCAGCGGTCAGCGCCTCCATCTCAACGCCCGTCGGCCCGGTTGTGCGCGCACTGGCCGTCACGCAAATACGATCTCCGCGCATGTCAAAGTCAACAGAGACGGAACTGAGCGCAATGGGATGGCAGAGTGGAATAAGGTCGCTGGTTTTCTTTGCGGCCATAATCCCGGCGATGCGGGCCACGGCCAGAACATCACCCTTTTTCGCGCGTCCCTCCTTGATGGCGCTCAGCGCCTCGGCAGACATTTGGATAAATCCTTCGGCCAAGGCCTCACGGGCGGTATCTGCCTTGGCCGATATATCGACCATATGGGCAGACCCGGTGTCGTCCAAATGGGTGAGCTTGCTCATGCGCCGGTCAGCAGCGCGCGCGTCGCTGCCTCAACAGCGGCCTGCCGCATCAGGCTTTCCCCGACCAAGAAGCAGCGCCCGCCATGTGCCGCCATCGCCGTCAGAGCCTCATGGCTGCCAAGGCCGCTTTCCGCGATAAAGGTGCAGCCGTCCGGGGCGCGTCCCACATGTTCATATGTTCGTGCAAAATCAACCGTGAAGTCTCTGAGATTACGGTTATTTACACCGATCAGGCGGGACCGGAGCTTGAGCGCACGATCAAATTCCTCGGCATCATGCGTCTCGATGAGAACATCCATGCCAAGGCTCAACGCCGTGTCTTCAATTTCGGCGGCCAGCACATCATCGAGTGCGGCCATAATCACCAAAATGGCATCGGCCCCCAGCGCGCGGGCTTCCAACACTTGCCACGGGTCCACCATGAAGTCCTTGCGCAATATGGGCAGCGCACAGGCCGCACGGGCGGCGATCAGATAGTCTTCATGCCCCTGAAAATAGGGCGCATCTGTCAAGACGGACAGGCAGGCCGCGCCCCCGGCCTCATAGGCACGGGCATGCGCCGGCGGATCAAAATCCGCGCGGATCAGACCCTTGGAGGGGCTGGCCTTCTTAATTTCGGCAATCAGGCCAAAGCCAGATGCTGCTTTGGCATCAAGGGCCGCCTTAAAGCCGCGTGGTGGGGTCTGGCGGGCGGCTTGCGCCTGCAGGTCGGCCAGTGACTGCGCGGCTTTGCGCGCGGCCACTTCGTCGCGCTTGGTCGCGCAAATTTCATCGAGCTTGTTCATTAAAAGGCGATCCAGCAGTCGAGCAGCGCCTTGGCAAGTCCTTTATCCAGTGCTTCGGCGGCTTCTTCCACCCCGCTGGCCAGACTATCGGCATGGCCTGCGACCATCAGGGCGGCGGCGGCATTGATCAAAACCGCATCGCGATAGGCCCCTGCTTCTCCTGCCAACAAGCGTTGGAGGGCGGCGGCATTATAGGCTGGATCGCCCCCGCGCAGCGCCTCTGGCGCATGGCGTGTCAGGCCAAGATCTTCGGGTTCTACGCGTATGGGCTGTTCGCCAAGGGTCAGGCAGGTGCTCGGCCCGCAGACCGAAATTTCATCCAATGGCTCATCACCCGCAACCAGCATGGCGGCGTCATACTCCAGCTCAGCCATGGCAGCGGCATAAATGGGCAGCAGGTTCGGTTGGGCAACACCAATCAACTGCCGCCGAACACCCGCCGGGTTCGCCAATGGTCCGGTTAGGTTGAAGATCGTCCGGCGGCCCAGGGCTTTGCGAATAGGGGCAAGCGGGGCCAAGGCAGGGTGGTGTTTCTGGGCAAAGAGAAAGCAAATGCCAATGTCCGCCAGAGTGGCTTCGGCCCGATCAGACGCCCGGTCGAGGTTGAGGCCCAACGCCTCCAACGTATCCGCCGCGCCGGCTTTAGACGAGGCCGCCCGATTGCCATGCTTTGCAACCGGGACTTCACAGGCGGCAACAACAATGGCCACCGCCGTTGAAATATTGAGGGAATGCGCCCCATCGCCGCCGGTTCCGCAGACATCAATGGCGTTGTCCGGCGCCTTCACCCGGATCATCCGGGCCCGCATTGCGCGCACGGCGGCGGCAATTTCGGTGCTGCTTTCGCCGCGCACCGACATATCGGTTAGAAATTGGGCAATCTCATCTGCCGCAACCGCTCCATCCAATATCGGGTCAAAGGCCGCCCGGGCCGCCTCTGCATCCAGCGGTGCGGTCGCATCGGGAAGGCGGCTCACACCCGCTCCTTCACTGGCAAGCCGGCCAGCGCCATGAAATTGGCAAGCATGGCATGGCCATGTTCGGTTGCGATGCTTTCGGGGTGGAATTGAACGCTGTGGATCGGCAGGTCGCGGTGACGAAAGCCCATCACATGGTCATCATCGCTCCGCGCGTTGATCACCAGACACTCGGGAATATCCTCCACCACCAGCGAATGATAGCGCGTGGCCGTAAAGGGGGAGGGAAGGCCCACGAACAGGCCTGATCCATCATGCGTCACGGGCGATGTCTTGCCGTGCATCAGGCCGCCGCGAACCACTTGGCCGCCAAAATGCTGGCCTATGGAGTGGTGGCCGAGACACACGCCCAGCAAAGGCTTGCCCGCATCAGCGCAGGCCGCCACCAGATCGAGTGAAATGCCCGCTTCATTGGGGGTGCACGGGCCGGGCGACAGCAGAAAAGCCTTCGCGCCCGAAGAGATCGCCTCTGCCGCCGTCAGCGCATCATTGCGGACAACATCCACATGTGCCCCCAATTCCATCAGATAATGGACAAGGTTCCAGGTGAAGCTGTCATAATTATCTATGACGAGGATTTTGTCGGCAGCCATGGGCTTGGCTCTAGGCGGATCAGGGCTATTTTGCCAATAATTTCGCCAGATCGTCCTTCCAGAATTTTGCCCATGTATGCGTTCCATGGCCCTTTGTTTCGGCACTGGCCGGGATCAGGATGAACTGCGCCTTGGGCATCCGCTTGACGGCCTGTTCCGCCATGCCAAGCTCTGGCGGATTGATGAAGTCATCCCCAGAGTTGATCCAGAACACGGGAACCGTGATTTTCTCGAGGCTCGGATCGGGATTATAGCTGCGAGAGCTTTCGAGCTGATAGATGGTGTCATTGGCGTCTGTCCCGCCGGACCGTGCCGTCACTGCGGTGTCGAGCGCCTTTTCCGCGGCATCCCGGGTTGGGAAATT
>JBJTAW010000041.1:0-7022 GCA_046091025.1 Chakrabartia sp.
GACCGGGCCAGCGGCAAGGTGAAGTGGACGGCGACCCCTGCCGACCTGATCTTCGGATCCAATTCTGAACTGCGCGCCATTTCAGAAGTCTACGCAGCAAATGACGGACGCGAAAAATTCGTTCAGGATTTTGCCAAGGCATGGACAAAGGTCATGAACCTCGATCGCTTCTGATCAAGGTTCTGTTCGGCGGGGACAAGCGCCATCGTCCCCGCCGATTTTTTCTGAATTGCGACAACAGGTTTCCCAAATGCGTGCACTCACCAAGGGCCTTATTCTGGGCCTACTATCGGCAAGCCTCACAGCACCTGCTGTTGCCCAGCAAAATCCCAATGCAGAGCTTGGCAAACGGGTGTTTCAACGGTGCGCCGCCTGCCACGGCTTGACCGCAAATGCGCCGCCGCGATTTGGCCCAAATCTACATGGCGTGGTTGGGCGGAAAGTCGCATCTGTGCCGGGCTATAATTATTCGCCCGCGATGAAAGCTCAAAAGTTCGTCTGGACCGAAGCGCAGCTCGATAAATGGCTCAAAGGCCCGCGTGCGCTTGTGCCAGGCACAACCATGCCACTTGGCAGCGTGCCCGATGCAGCAGAGCGCAAAGCCCTCATTGCCCATTTCAAGGCCCCAACCCCCTAGCGCGCGCCTTTTTTCTTCGATAGGGATGACGAAGAATGAAGCGGAGGGCATAATGGCCAATATCTATCCAGTTCCAACCAAATG
Source organism: Chakrabartia sp. (assembly GCA_046091025.1). Classification (GTDB taxonomy): domain Bacteria; phylum Pseudomonadota; class Alphaproteobacteria; order Sphingomonadales; family Sphingomonadaceae; genus Aquisediminimonas. Next base: position 722 of record JBJTAW010000041.1, read on the forward strand.
GGCACAGACTGCCTATCTTGATGTTGCTGGCTATGCGGCCGCCTATGCGCAGTCCCTCAACGATCCCGATGGCTTTTGGCGCAAAGAAGCCGCGCGGATTGATTGGATAAAGCCCTTCACCAAGGTGAAAGACACCAGCTTTAACAAACAGGATTTCCGTATCCGCTGGTTTGAAGATGGCGTGCTCAACGTCTCGGCCAATTGCCTCGATCGCCATTTGCCCGACCGCGCCGATGACATTGCCATTATCTGGGAAGGGGATGACCCCGCCCAGCAGCGCAAGATCAGCTATGGGGAGCTGCACGCAGAGGTATGCCGCTTTGCCAATGTCCTCAAATCACGGGGCGTCCGCAAGGGAGACCGCATCACCATCTACATGCCGATGATCCCAGAGGCGACGATGGCGATGCTCGCCTGCACCCGCATCGGGGCCATCCATTCCATTGTTTTTGGTGGATTTTCCCCCGACGCCCTTGCCGGGCGGATACAGGATTGCGATTCTCGCATGGTCATTACGGCCGATGCCGGCATGCGCGGCGGCAAGCTCGTGCCGCTCAAAGCCAATGTCGATGCCGCTGTTCAGAACTGCCCGTCGGTCGATACCGTCCTTGTCTTGCGGCATGTTGGCAATGACATTGCCATGCATCCGTGTCGCTAAATTTGGTACGCAGATGCTCGCGAGACTGTGGACGCGGATTGCCAGCCCGAGCCGATGAACGCGGAAGACCCGATGTTCATTCTCTACACCTCTGGCTCCACCGGAAAGCCCAAGGGCGTTTTGCATACGACGGGCGGCTATCTCGTCTGGGTCACGATGACGCATCATTATGTTTTTGATTATCGCGCCGGGGATATTTTCTGGTGCGCCGCCGATATTGGTTGGGTCACCGGCCATAGCTATGTCGTGTACGGCCCGCTCGCCAATGGCGCGACGACCGTAATGTTTGAAGGCGTGCCCAATTATCCCAATCACAGCCGCTTTTGGGAGATTGTTGACCGCCATCAGGTCAATATCTTCTACGGCGCGCCAACGGCCTTGCGCGCCTTGATGCGCGAAGGCGATGATTGGGTAAAGCGCACCTCACGCTCCTCCCTGCGTCTGCTGGGCTCGGTTGGGGAACCCATTAATCCCGAAGCATGGGAATGGTATTATCATGTCGTGGGCGAGGCCCGCTGCCCCATTGTCGACACCTGGTGGCAAACCGAAACGGGCGGCGCAATGATCACCCCCCTGCCCGGTGCAACGCCGCTCAAGCCCGGATCGGCCACCCACCCCATGTTTGGCGTCAAGCCCGTTCTGGTCGATGCCGAGGGCAATATTCTGGAGGGTGCCACCGACGGCAATTTGTGCATCACCGATAGCTGGCCGGGGCAAATGCGCACCGTGTGGGGCGATCATGATCGGTTCTTCCAAACCTATTTCACAACCTATCCGGGCAAATATTTCACCGGCGATGGCTGTCGGCGGGATGAAGATGGCTATTATTGGATCACTGGCCGCGTGGATGATGTGATCAACGTCTCTGGCCACCGCATGGGCACGGCCGAAATCGAAAGCGCGCTTGTCGCCCATGCCAAAGTGGCAGAGGCCGCCGGGGTCGGCTTTCCGCATGAGATTAAGGGACAGGGCATTTACGCCTATGTCACGCTCAACGCCGGCGAAACTGAATCGGCAGAGATGCAGGCAGAGCTCGTGAAATGGGTCCGCCAGGAAATTGGCCCCATCGCCACCCCCGATGTCATCCACTTCACCCCAGCCCTGCCCAAAACACGCTCCGGCAAAATCATGCGCCGCATCCTGCGCAAGATCGCCGAAGGGGATGTGTCAAACCTTGGGGATACGTCGACGCTGGCCGATCCATCGGTGGTCGACGCCTTGGTGAGCGCGCGACCCTGATAGGGGCACGTGACGTCCTCTAACCCTGTGAAGTTGGTGGACAGGGCTGGATTCGAACCAGCGTACGCTTGCGCGGGCAGATTTACAGTCTGCTGCCTTTAACCACTCGGCCACCTGTCCCCAGGCGTCGCTGTCGACACGCGTGGCGTGCAATGCGAGACGCGCCCAATGGCGAAGCCGCGGCGCGCTGTCAATGCGTCAGTCGTGGATCACGAGCCATTCGTCCGCCGGCGCACGGTTGGCGCGCAGATTATTGGCCGGATTATTGGGGTCTTTGTATCCAATCGACATGCCCGTCCACAGAATGCGATCCTCAGGCAGGTTCAAAAAATCCCCAATGGTCTTGGGATAGATCGACCAGCATTCCTGTGGGCAGCTATCGAGTCCGGCTTCACACAGGAGCAGCATGATCGAATTCAACAGCGCCCCAGAATCGGCCCATTGCGGCGGCTCCATCTGTCGATCGAGCGAAATAAACAGGGCGACGGGCGCGCCGAAAAATTGAAAATTGTTAAAAAACCATCGGCCCCGACCGGCCTTATCCTCGCGCGGAATGCCAATGGAGCTGTAGAGCATTTCTCCCACTTCGGCGCGGCGCGTGGCATAGGGATTTTTCAGTTCTGGCGGATAAACATTGTATTCCGGAGCTTCCATTTGCCCACCTGCGGCTAGCTTTTCCGCCATGATCGCCTTGAGTTTCGCCATGGGTTCGCCATGCAAAATATCGACATGCCAAGGTTGCAGATTGCCGCCGCTTGCGGCGCGCGACGCGCGAGTGACCACATCCTTTATCAGAGAAACATCGACCGGCTTGTCTAGAAAGCCCCGCACAGACCGACGATACTCAATCGCTTCAGAAACGTTCATTCTAAATCCCTTTTCACCCGATCATAAGGTCACAAGTTTCCCTTGCCGTAAACGTCAAATTGGGCAAGGGAAATGCCAACTCAACCAGACAAGAGGAATGAATCATGGCCACAGCCTATATCGTTGATGCTGTTCGCACTGCTGGCGGTCGCCGCGGTGGAAAGCTTGCCAGTTGGCACCCTGTTGATCTTGCCGCAGCAACACTCGATGCACTGGTCGCCCGGTCTGGCATCGATGGCACGAAGGTCGACGATGTCATTATGGGCTGTGTGACGCAGGCGGGTCAGCAGGCCATGCAAGTGGGTCGCAATGCGGTCCTGGCGGCCAAGAACCTGCCCGACAGCGTGCCCGCCGTCACCATTGATCGCCAGTGCGGATCCTCGCAACAGGCCATGCAGTTTGCAGCACAGGCCGTCATGTCTGGCACGATGGATGTGGTGATTGCTGCAGGCGTCGAATCTATGACGCGCGTCCCCATGGGCTCCAACGCCATGTTCCACATGAAGGAAGGCCTAGGACATTATAAATCCCAGCGGCTGGACGAAAAATATCCCGGCATCATGTTCAGCCAGTTCATGGGCGCTGAAATGATCGTCAAGAAGCACGGCTTCACCAAGGATGTGCTTGATCAGTTCGCCTTGAAAAGCCACCAAAAGGCGATTGCAGCAACCCATGCAGGTCTATTCGACCATGAGATTGTGCCCCTTGACGTGGAAACGCCGGAAGGCACGATTCAGCACAAGATCGACGAAGGCATTCGCTTCGATGCGACGTTAGAAGGCATTGCTGGCGTCAAGCTCTTGCAGGAAGGCGGGGCGCTGACAGCTGCCACTTCATCGCAGATTTGTGATGGGGCATCCGCCGTTTTGATCGTGTCGGAACAGGCGCTCAAAGAACATGGCCTCACGCCTATTGCACGCATCCATAATCTCACCGTCACTGCGGGCGACCCAGTTATCATGCTGGAAGAGCCGCTCTTTGCCACAGACCGCGCTTTGCAGCGCGCTGGCATGAAGATCAGCGAGATTGACGCTTTTGAAGTCAACGAAGCTTTTGCGTCCGTTCCTCTGGCTTGGCTCAAGCATACGGGTGCTGATCCTGAAAAGCTCAACATGCATGGCGGGGCGATTGCGCTTGGCCACCCCTTGGGCGCATCGGGCACGAAGCTGATGGCGACATTGCTCAACGTGCTGAAGGCCAAGGGCGGCAGATATGGGTTGCAGACAATGTGCGAAGGCGGCGGCGTTGCCAACGTCACCATCGTCGAGCGCCTCTAAATTCAACGTCTCAATAGAAAAGGAATAGGTTTATGAAACTCGATTCTTCAGTTTCCGCTGTCATCACAGGCGGGGCATCCGGGCTTGGCTCGGCAACAGCGCGCGCGCTGGCTGCAAAGGGCGTGAAAGTCGCCATCTTTGACCTTCAGGCCGAAAAGGGCGAAGCCCTTGCCAAGGAACTGGGCGGCGTGTTCTGCGAAGTGAATGTGACGGACGACGCCTCTGTCGATGCTGGCTTTGCAAAGTCCCGCGCGGCCATCGGCCAAGAGCGCATTCTTGTGAACTGCGCAGGCACTGGCAATGCGATCAAGACGGCCAGCCGCTCCAAGGAAGATGGCTCGATCAAGCACTTCCCGCTCGATGCCTTTAACTGGATTGTTCAGATCAACCTCGTCGGCACGTTCCGCTGCATCGCCAAGTCGGCCGCGGGCATGATGACGCTTCCGGCAATGGAAGATGGGGAACGTGGCGCCATCGTCAACACCGCTTCAGTTGCGGCTGAAGACGGCCAAATGGGTCAGGCTGCTTATTCTGCGTCCAAGGGTGGCGTGGTTGGCATGACCCTTCCCATTGCCCGCGATCTTGCGAGCGAAAATATCCGCGTCAACACCATCCTGCCGGGTATTTTTGATACGCCATTGCTGGCTGGTGCGCCGCAAAATGTGCGCGATGCGCTGGGGGCTACCGTGCTCAATCCAAAGCGCCTCGGCCAACCGGTGGAATATGCCAATCTTGCCATGTGCATGATCGAAAATGGCTATTTCAACGGTGAAGATGTCCGCCTCGACGGCGGCATCCGCATGTCGCCACGCTGATCTGAAAAAGAGGAGACGGCCCCTTCGCTAAACGGAGGGGCCTTTTTCTGTGCCTAAGCCCCTGCCCCATCGCCTTGATCCGACGACCTATCCTGTATCCATGACGGCGCAGACGCGCTTTCAAGACATGGATATCAATGGCCATTTGAACAACGTCGCCTTTGCCGCGCTGTTCGAAAATGCCCGCGTCCAGCTCAACCGCAATGTCCGCCCTTGGGCAGATCGCCCTGCCAATGAGCGGACAATGGTGGCGGCTGTAGAGATCAACTATCTGCGCGAGGGCAATTATCCGGATGATATAATTGTCTGTTCCGGCATTGGCCGGATCGGCACCTCAAGCTGGACGATTGAGCAGGCGATGTTCCAGAACGGCGGGTGCATCGCGACATGCGACACAGTCGTTGTATGCCGCACCGACAATCAGGCCAAGCCACTGCGCGCAGAGATAGTCGACGGATTGACCGCGCAGATAGTGCGACAGGTTTAACCGCCAGATTTAGTCCGCGAAGTTTGGCTTGCGCTTCTGCATCTCAGCCATGACGGCTTCCATCTGATTGGGTTTGCGGATGACCTTGATCTGCTCATCACTTTCGGCCTGAAGCAGCTCGGCATCGGTCGCAGCGGCCATCATATTGCACAGCCGCTTTGCCCCGCGAATGGCATGCGGGTTTTTATTGGCAATCACCCGCGCCAATTCCATCGCCTTGGCATGGGGATCGTCTGAGACATGGGTGGCAAAACCCATCTCCTTGGCTTCGACACCGTTAAATTCGCGGTTGGTGTAAATCATCTCCCGCAGGACATCGTCCTTCACCTGCGTGCGCCAGAGCGGCATGCCGGCCACATCGGGCACAAGGCCCCATTTCATTTCCATGATGGCGATCCGCGTTGTCGGGTGCACAATGCGAATGTCAGCCGCCGCCATAATCTGGCTACCCGCACCAAAGGCGACGCCGTGCACCGCCGCGATCACGGGCACAGGCAGTTCGCGCCAGCCCCAAGCGGCATATTGAGCATTATTGGCGATGCCATGCGTGCGTTCTGCCAGCGATCCGCCTGCACTGCTGGCACCGGGCGTGCGATCCGATTGCATGCTCGCAAGATCAAGCCCGGCACAAAAGGCGCGCCCTTCGCCGGACAAGACAACCACGCGCAAGCCATCCATGGCTTTCAGCGTCTCAACAGCTTCAACCAAGGCTGCCCATTGGGCCGTATCGAGCGCATTCATCTTATCCACGCGGATCATGCGGACATCAGCAATGCCATCTTCCAGCATGGTGATTGAAATACGGTCGTTCATGGCCATTTTCCTTTGAGTGCAAATTCGACCAGCGGCAGCTGATCATTGCCAAGATACGTGTCGGTGTGATCAACAAATATGGTTGGTGATCCAGAGCCGCGCCTGGCCAGCAAGTCATCTGTCTTCGCCCGAAGCCGCAGCTGAG
>JBJTAW010000042.1:0-2635 GCA_046091025.1 Chakrabartia sp.
GATTTGGCTCGAAATCGATGCAACTTTGCGGACCCGGACGCGCGGCGCCAAGGGCATGGATGACTTCGCCAAAGCATTCTTCGCAGGACCAAATGGCAAATGGGACGCGCGTGGCATCACCTTTGAAGAGGTTGCCTCTACCTTAAATGGTCTCTCACCCTTTGATTGGGCCAGTCTCTTAAAGGCCCGGCTCAATGGCAAAGCCGGCAATGCGCCGCTCAGCGGCCTTACTTTGGGGGGATATCAATTAGCTTACACCAACGAACCTACGCCCTTCTTCAAGGACGCCGAAAAGCGGAGCGGCGAGGCCAATCTGACCGATACGGTGGGGATGACGGTCAACAAAAATGGGCATCTGTCGACCGTACTTTGGGATGGGCCTGCTTTTAAAGCTGGGCTGACAACAGCGGCTGAAATTGTGGCGGTGAATGGAAAGCTGTTTTCTCAGGACGTGTTGCGCGATGCCGTTGCTCAGGCGGAAGGTGGCAGGGAACCAATCAAGCTGATTGTCAAAGTCGGAAAACGGGTCCGGGAAGTGGCCATTGATTGGGCGGGCGGACACCGCTTTCCACGCTTGGAAAAGGTCGGCCTTGGCGATGGAAGTCTGGACAAGCTTTTAGCGCCTCGCGACTAGTTTGGCATATAAAGGCCACCCGAAAAATTAGCATAATAATAGTGTGCGGTTGCAGCTTTGCTGCGCCGCACAATAGGGCTAAACGCGCCCCATCATGAGAATCGATCTAATCCCGGCGGGGGATAATCCGCCTGAAACGCTGAACGTTGTGATTGAAGTTCCAATCGGCGGCGAACCTGTGAAATATGAATTCGATAAGGCGTCTGGCGCGCTTTTTGTTGACCGCATTCTGCACACGCCCATGCGCTACCCTGCCAATTATGGCTTCATTCCCCATACTTTGGGAGATGATGGCGACCCTTTGGATGCCCTAGTCATAACCCGTTCGCCGATCATGCCCGGCGCCGTGATCAAGGTTCGTCCGGTTGGTGTTTTGTTGATGGAAGACGATAAAGGCGGAGATGAAAAGCTGGTCACGGTGCCGATTGACAGCACCTTTCCTTATTATGCCGAAGTGTCAGGCCATGACGACCTTCCCCCAATTGTGACCCAGCAAATTGAACATTTCTTCGCCCATTATAAAGATCTGGAGCCTGGGAAATGGGCCAAGATAAGGGGCTGGGGAAATGCGGAAGAAGCAAAGCAGATCATCTGCGATTGCATTGAACGGGCCAAGAAGGCCGAGTTCTAAAGTCCGGCGCACTTATGTGGGGGCAGCATCGATTGGTTCGGCCTGCTGCCGCGTGGCGATGAGGCATCCGAAGATGATCAAGGCTGTTCCGGCCAAGGTCGCCGGCGTCACTGGTTCGTTGAACGCGAACCAGCCAACAAGGGCAGCCCACAAAAATGCGGTATATTCAATAGGCACAAGCCGTTGAGCCTCGGCACGGGCATAGGCCCAGCTCATGAGCATCAGAGACACGAAGGCGAGCAACGCGGCCAGTGCAATGGCCAGCAGATGCGACACATCCGGCCATTCTGCCAGCCAGGGCGCCGCAGTTGCCATAGCCCCAAGGGCGACAGCGTTGATGAAAAAGGCAACTTCGATGGGCGTGGCGACCTGGGCCTGTTGGCGCTGCAGGATCAAGTTGTAGGCATAGAGCACGGCCGATACCAAAATAGAAACCATGCCCCAGACCGCTTCCTCGTGCGCATCCGCAGGGTCCCCTCCAAGCCGAGCGGCCATGATAACAATGACGCCCGCGAGCCCTAAGAGGGACGCGATAATCGCGTAAGAGCTGATCCGCTCCTTCAGCAATAAGGCCGCCAGATACAGAGTGATCAACGGCGCAATGAAGCTTAGCGCCATTCCTTCTGCCAGCGGAACGCGGGCAATGCCCCAGAAGAATGTGAGCGCCATAAGCGCTCCAATCAAACCGCGCTTAATGTGAAGCCGCATCGCTTCAGGCGATGGCCATCGAGAGCGCGTCAGCAAAAAAATGGTCCCGCCCAAACCAAATCCCGCCAACTGACGCCAAAGCATGGCATTATATGCCCCTAAAGCGATAGACAGCCCCTTCATCACCCCATCCATGACCGAAAAAAGGGCAATGCCAAGACAGGCAACCAAGAATGGCCATAGGAATGAAGAGGCTGGTTTAGGCATGGCGATGATCAGTGCCAGCCGCCGGTTCCACCGCCATCAATGTTGAGTTTCTGGCCTGAGGCATAGGCATTTTGGGGGGAGACGAACCATAAAACGGCGGCCGCCACATCGTCCGGCACCGACACCCGGCCAAATGGAAAACGCGCATCCAGCTCATGAATGTCGGCAACGCCGGTCACGGCTTTCGCTAGACGCTCGCCCATGTCGGATACTGTCAGACTGGGGGCCACGATATTCACGCGCACGCCGTTCTTCTGTTCTTCTTTGGCAAGCGTGAGGGCAAGCGCCTCCATCGCGGCTTTGCCCATATTATAGGGCGCGCCAGTCGCCGCATGGGTCAAGGTTGCGACGCTAGAGATAATAACACTGTCAGACCGTGCATGTTTGAGCAGATGGGGCAACGCGCATTTGGACAGAGAATGCGGCGCAACAGCGTGAACGCGCCTCACGCGCTC
>JBJTAW010000043.1:0-7959 GCA_046091025.1 Chakrabartia sp.
CTTCTACCTCGCAACTGCCTTTGCCCTTGGCTTTGGCACAGGAACGATAGGGATCCCGCGGGAAACGTTCCTTGGAATTCAGGTCTTTGCTATCTTGTTTCTGGCATTGGGCATTATCGTATCAGGCTATGCCGCGGACCGATTTGGCGCGGGCAATGTGTTAATGGTAGGCTGTGGTCTGACACTTGGCGTGGCAGCGATGATTGTGCCGACGCTGGGCAGTGGACAGGTGCCGCTTATTGCCTTGTTCCTGTCCTCAGCCCTGTTCGCAATGGGGCTGGTCTATGGCCCACTCGGGGCTTGGTTGCCGGGCTTGTTTCCTGCCCGTGTGCGCTATTCTGGCGCGTCTGTTGCCTTCAACATGGCCGGTATCTTAGGGGGAGGTCTCGCGCCGCTCATCGCCCAGAGATTGGCCGACCAATCCGGGCTAGGCGCGGTTGGGGTCTATTTGGCAGTCTGTTCTGGACTAAGTCTGATCGGACTTATTGGCCTGCGCGCAAAAGGGTGAGACGCGCTTTTCCGTAATCGCGTTGAGCCTCAATTTCGAAGCCATCGACAGCGATTGTCTCGGTGCGCGAAGTTTCAACGCTGATGAGCGTGGCCGGGCCAATCCAGCCCAGTCGCTTGAGCTTGTCGAGCGCAACAGAGCCTGCGCCGCTTTGATAGGGCGGATCCATCATGATCAGATCAAGCGGTTGTGGCGCCGGCGGCAGCGATAGGACCGAACCCTGCCGCACATTGGCACCCGTCGCGCCAAGCTTTGCGATATTGGTCTTGAGCGCATCTATAGCGGCGCGATCTTGCTCCACGAACAGGCATTTCGCAGCACCCCGCGACAGAGCCTCCAACCCCAGAGCACCCGACCCTGCAAACAGATCCGCCACTGAGAGATCTTCCAGTCCGCCCAAGCGGCTCACGAGCATAGAAAACAAGGCTTCGCGGGTGCGATCTGCCGTCGGGCGCGTCGCGTCTCCTTTAGGCGCAACCAAAGGTCGGCCGCGCCAGGCCCCAGATATGATCCTCATTTGGGCAGGCTCTGACGAAAGATGAACAGCTGGTTCCGGTCAACTTCGGCGACAGCGCCGCGTTCCAGATCACCCAGCGCAAAGGGGCCATAGCTGGTGCGGATCAAGCGTGAGACTTCAAGCCCCAAAAATTCAAGAACACGGCGCACTTCGCGATTTTTCCCTTCGGTTAATGTCATTTCGACCCAGCCATTGGCCCCTGTGCGGCGTTCCAGATTGGCGTCGATGCTGCCATAGCGCACACCTTCAATCTCTATGCCATGGATGAGATCTTCCAATTGGGCTTGCGAGACTTGCCCATAGGTGCGCGCGCGATAGGTGCGCGGAACACCCGTTGCGGGCAATTCCATCTGGCGCTTTAACTCCCCATCATTGGTCAGCAGCAACAACCCTTCAGTGTTAAAGTCCAACCGCCCAATGGGCATGAGGCGCGGCAGGCCCTTGGGCAGAACATCATAAATTGTACGACGTCCCTTGGGGTCGCGTTCCGTCGTGAGCACGCCATTGGGCTTGTAAAAACGGAACAGGCGCGAAGCCTTAGCGGCTTGAACGGGTTTTCCGTCGACAGTGATGCCTTCCAGCGATGTTAAGATCGTCGCCGGCGTCTCAAGGGCGACGCCATTGAGCGCAATGCGCCGGTCGTCGATCATGCGTTCGACTTCGCGGCGCGAGGCGATGCCTGCGCGGGCGAGGAGTTTGGCGATACGTTGGGGTTCTTGGGCGCTCATCGCCGCGCCCTAGCCGGAAAAGCGGCCTGTGTCTCTAGCTGGTAATGCGCGCTTCGATTGACTGGTGAAAATTGCGAATTCCGGTTTCGAGCGAACCGAGCGTCAGTTCTTTTAATGCGCCGGACTCAAGACCTTGTTGACCAAGCGCCGCTGCCCGAAAATCTTCGGCCGCGAAAACGCCCTTATCCAGCAAGGTACAGCTGCGCTCCCATTGGTCACGCGCCTTATCAGTCTTCGGTTCTTCCGGAATGAGCATAAAGTCCTCGACCAAAGTCCGACCGACCGATTGCTGCATCAGCACCATGATGTTCACATAATCCGGGCTGACGACAATGACGGTGGCCGGGAAGAGTTGATAGGCACAGGTGACGGACGACCGCAATTTTGGCCAATTTCCGAGATCCATTTCCGCCAAATCTTCAGCCCGGCCGACGGCAGAGCGTTGGTGCGCGCCAATGCTGTCGGCGGCGGTTATGCCATCTTTAAAAAATGGGCCGATTGTTGCCGCATGAAGTCGGGTGACATGATAGCTTTCCATAAAGGCATCCATGATCAGCTTCCAATTGGAGGGCACATCATGAACGTGGCGATTGTACAAAAACAGGTCACGCATGCCAAATGCATCAAAGTCTGGCCCTAAGGAAAGTGCATCCGTGAAATCGGCATCGTCGTCGGGCGAGAACCAGATGAGGCCACCAGATTCAAGGCTGGGTAGGGCCTTCAACCCATAATCTTGCTTGTTCAGCCCGGCGAAGGTTTCGGGCCGCGGCAGGCCGACAAGCGCGCCATCCACGCCATAAGTCCAGGCATGATAGGGGCAGACCAGTCGATTGGCGCACACGGTATCCGACCCTTCGACCAAGCGTGTGCCTCTATGACGGCAGACGTTATGAAATACATGCGCCTTGCCCTCATTGTCGCGCGTCAGGAGGAGAGGGCGGCCAAATCCATCATGGGGAACTGCCATGCCGGGGTTGGGCAAGAGGGCAGAAGGCGCAATGACCTGAGGCAGCTTGCTAAACAGGGACGCTTGTTCCCGAGCAAACCAGTCTGGGTCTGTATATCTAGATGCGGCCACGCGCGTTATACCGGCCTTTGCAGGCGCGCTGCCTTGGGCAATCATCCGCGCAAGGGCCATTTGGCCGGGGGTCGGAGCCAAGAGACTCATGACAAGGCTATCCTTCTACGTTTAGATTGCTAGGTTCGCGCGAAATCATATGGGGGGCAAGGGGCGTGCAACAATCAGACGAAACCGTAACGTCCGGCACTGGCGGATTATGGGGCGCAATCGCCCCCTATGTTGAACGTGAGTCGCTTGCGGCCTTCTTTGTCGGCATGTCTTCTGGATTTCCTTATGCCATGATAGGCGCGACGCTGACGACCCGCCTTGCCCAAGATGGGATTGATAAGAAAACTGTAACGGCCTTCACGCTCGCCTTTCTGGTCTACAATTTGAAGGTCTTTTGGGCTTGGATTGTCGATGGTGTGCGCCTGCCTGTGCTGGGTCGTCTAGGTCAGCGTGTCTCCTGGCTTTTGCTCTCTGGGGCCGCAGTCATTGCCGCTGTGATCAACCTTGCTATGGTCGATCCGGCGGCAGACATCGGCGCGACAATCGTCGCGGCATTGCTGGTCGGTGTGGCCGGGGCGACTTTTGATATCGTGATTGATGCCTATCGGATTGAAACGCTGAAGCCCGAGCAATTGGGTGTCGGTTCTGGCATGTCGCAATATGGCTGGCGGATTGGATCGGCTGGGGCCGGGGCTTTGGCGCTTGTTCTCGCTGATCGATTGGGCTGGTCAGGGGCTTATATGGCCTGCGCTGCCTTTGCGTTGCCAGCCATGCTCACGGGACTTTTGCTGGGGGACCCCAAGCGTCGTGTTGTGACCAATGAAAAGCGCGGCGTTGGCGAGGTTTGGGCCTCTATTGTCGGTCCGTTCACAGAGTTTTTTCAGCGTCATGGTGCATGGTTGGTGCTTCTCTTCATCCTTGTCCACAAGCTCGGCGACACGCTCGCCAATTTGACCTTCCGACTATTGTTTGATGATCTGGGCTACACCAATGAGGAGATTGCCATTTACGACGTTGGCGTCGGCTTTTGGGCCTATCTGATCGGCATCTTCATAGGTGGTATCGCCTATTCGCGGCTTGGCCTCAAACGGTCGGTTATGATTGCCCTTATTCTTATGGCCCTGTCGAACCTTGGCTTTGCAGGGCTTGCCGCAGCAGGACATAGCAATTGGGCGATGGCGGGTGCCATTGGATTTGAGAATGCAGCCAGCGGCTTTGGTGGCGTGGTGGTTGTCGCCTATTTCTCAGCGCTGTGTGATTTGCGCTTCACGGGGGCCCAATATGCTCTGATTTCTGCTGGGGCGAGTATTGTTGGGCGGTTTGTCACAGGCACAACCGCAGGCGGTCTGATCCAATCGCTCGGCTATGTGAATTTCTATTTGCTGACCACATTGGCCGCCATTCCTGGCATTTTGCTGTTCCGGATCATGGCGCGCAAGGGTTTGGTCGACGCAGCTATGGGGTCTGCGGGGCGCAAAGATTAATCCGGCAACTGCCCGTTCGCCTGAAGAACCAATCCCGCCAGATATAGAGAACCAAGAATGGCGACGCGCGGTTTTTCTCCAGTGCGCGCCGTTGCGATCTGGTTGAGCGCGGCCTCCACGTCTGGGGCGGCATATGTCTCGCCAAGGCCCGCATCTGTTGCCATTGCCATGACCGCTTCGGGGCTATGATGCTCATGACCGAGGATGGGTACTGCTGTAACGGAGCGCACCACTGGGGCTAAAATTTGAAGGAACGTCCGGGCGTCTTTGTTGGCGAGCATGCCAAGGATTATATCGGGCTGAGAGGGTGTTTGGCCTCTGGATTGGAAGAATCTGGCAATCATCTCCGCGGCATTGGGATTATGCCCGCCATCGAGCCAGATTTCGTCCGCTTCGGGCAGATGTTCTGTTAACGGGCCGGGTGTGAGCAATTGGAGGCGGGCGGGCCAATGGGCTGCACCCATCGCAACCTGATAGGCGGCTTCTGGAATATTGAGCACTGATTGATGCCGCAACATTGCGATGGCGAGCCCGGCATTGGTGCATTGATGTTGGCCCGGCAGGCGGGGCAGGGACAAAACAAGCGTGCCGTGGGTATCGCTATAGTGAAGCTGTCCCTGCTGAGCCGCACAATCCCAACCCTGTGCTTGCGCAACAAGCGGCGCACCGACACCCGCCGCCACTTCTTCCACGCGAGCCATCACAGCTTTTGGATAAGCCATGGTGACGAGCGGCGCGCCGGATTTGGCGATGCTCGCCTTTTCAAAACCGATCCGCTCTAGTGGAGGGTAGCCTGGCCCATTTTCCGGATCGAGCAGAAAGACTTCATGATCGAGGCCCAGCTGCGCAACGCCGGTGACAATTGGGGCAGGGTTGATGTTCGTCGCGTCGAGCCGCCCGCCGAGGCCAACTTCGACAATCGTGGCATCCGCAGGGGTTCGGGAAAAGGCCAGAAAGGCGGCGGCGGTCGTTGCCTCAAAAAAGCTTGGGCCGATGTCGGCGGCTTCGGCTGCATCAAGAACTTCGGCCAAAACGGACGCTAATTGGGCATCTTCAATCAAGCTGCCAGCCACCCGAATACGTTCATTAAACCGCACAAGATGTGGGCTGGTATAGGCGTGTGCGGTTAATCCCGCGCCTTCAATCGCAGCCCTTAAAAAGGCGCAGGTGGACCCCTTGCCATTGGTGCCAGCAACGTGGAGGACAGGCGGCAATTTGAGATGCGGGTTACCGATAGCTTCTAAAAGCAGCGCAATCCGCTCTAGCCCGAGAATATCCCGGCCCGGGGATAATTGGGCAAAGCGGTCAAGCTGGGCCTGAACCGCCGGGTCATCGGAACGCGCATGATCAGCCACAGGACAATTAGGCTGCCGCCTTCTCCGGCATCAGATAGGCCATGAGGCGGCCAAGCGTGTCCCGCAAATCCTTCCGCTCCACCACCATGTCGAGCATGCCATGGTCCAGTAGATATTCTGAGCGCTGAAACCCTTCGGGAAGCTTCTCACGGATCGTGTCTTGAATAACGCGCTGGCCCGCAAAGCCGATCAGGGCATTGGGTTCTGCAATTTGAATGTCGCCCAACATGGCATAGCTTGCGGTCACGCCGCCTGTCGTGGGGTCGGTCAGCACCACAATATAGGGCAGACCTGCATCACGCAGCATAGAGATGGCAACCGTCGTGCGCGGCATCTGCATCAAGGACAAAATGCCTTCTTGCATGCGTGCGCCGCCTGCGGCTGTAAAGATGATATAGGGGCATTTATCCTCAATCGCGGCCTTGGCGCCCGCGATAAAGGCTTCGCCCACCGCAACGCCCATCGACCCGCCCATATAGGCGAAGTCCTGAACGCCGACGACGGCCTTATACCCCGCAATGGAACCGCGCGCGTTGATGAGTGCATCATGCTCTCCCGTTGAGGCGCGGGCAGCCTTGATCCGATCCGTATATCGTTTGGTGTCGCGAAACTTCAGCGGATCTTCGGCAACGCGTGGCGTTGGCAGCAAAGTGAAACGGGCATTATCAAAAATCTGAGTAAAACGCGCCTTCGGTCCAATGCGGCCGTGGTGGTTACACACCGGGCAGACGGAGAGGTTCTCTTCATATTCCTTGGTGTAAATCATCTGTGCGCACGATGGGCACTTATGCCAGAGATTCCCCTCTGTTTCCCGCTTTGCGATGAAGGGGATCGCGTTGCGAACGCGGCTCAACCAGTTCATGCGTTTTTCTCCTTCTGGGCACCATCAACCGCGGCGCGTAAGCTGGCGACATACTCCCGAACGGGGCCTGCGGCACTAGGGCCATGTTGCCCGATCAATTCGACAAGGGCAGATCCAACCACAACACCATCGGCAACGGCCGCAATCGCCGCTGCTTGTTCCGGGGTGCGAATGCCAAAGCCGACTGCGATGGGAAGATCGGTCGATTTCTTCAGGCGGGCGACAGCCTCGGCGACGCTCGCTGTGGCGGCCTGTTGCAGGCCTGTAATTCCGGCAACGGACACATAATAGAGAAAGCCAGACGCGGACTTCAGTACGGAGGGAAGGCGCGCGGCGTCCGTTGTGGGTGTCGCAAGACGAATGAAATCCACCCCGGCCGCACGCAAGGCGGGCCCAAGATCGGCATCTTCTTCGGGTGGAAGATCAACGCAAATCACGCCATCTACGCCCGCCTTTTTGCAGGCATCAGCAAACCAATCGGGTCCACGGCATGTCATTGGGTTGGCATAACCCATCAACACAAGCGGAACATCCGGATGACGCGCGCGGAATGCGGCGGCAATCGCAAACAGGTCCTTGGTTTTTGTTCCGGCGCTGAGTGAGCGGATATTGGCCAGCTGAATTGCCGGGCCATCTGCCATCGGATCGGTAAAGGGCATACCCAGTTCGATCACATCGGCGCCGCCTTCAACCCATGCATCCAAAATTGCGCCAGTGTCGGCGGGTGAGGGGTCTCCCCCAGTTACAAACGTCACAAGCGCCGGATGGGCTTTGGTAAAAGCACGGGCAAGCCGGGTCACATCTGCACTCCCAAAGCTTCAGCGACGGTGAAAATATCCTTATCACCTCGGCCGCACAAATTGGCGATGATGATCTTGTCTTTGCTCATCCCCGGAGCCATACGCGCAACAGCGGCCAAGGCATGGCTTGGCTCGAGCGCAGGGATAATCCCCTCGGTGCGGCAGAGCATCTGAAAGGCGGCAAGCGCTTCAGTGTCGGTTACGCTGTCATAACGCACCCGGCCTATATCCTTGAGCCAAGCATGTTCCGGCCCAATTCCCGGATAGTCGAGACCAGCCGAAATGCTGTGCGCTTCATCAATCTGGCCGTCCTCATCCTGCAACAAGAAGGTCTTATTGCCATGGAGAATACCGGGGGTTCCGCCTGCCAAGCTGGCCGCGTGTTGCTTCTCAAGGCCATGGCCGGCGGCCTCGATGCCGAGCATGTCCACATCTTTATCATCCAAAAATGGGTGGAAAAGGCCAATTGCGTTTGATCCGCCCCCGATGGCCGCGACGAGTAGGTCCGGCAAACGTCCTTCGCGTTCCAACATTTGGGCGCGCGCTTCTTTGCCGATCACCGACTGAAAGTCGCGGACAAGCTCTGGATAGGGGTGGGGGCCAGCGGCTGTGCCAATAATGTAAAATGTATCGTGC
>JBJTAW010000044.1:0-4438 GCA_046091025.1 Chakrabartia sp.
TTTGAGGTCAGCGATGCCCCTTTGGCCACGATTTATGACCAAGCCAGGCAGGTTGGGTTTTCGGCGAATGTCGTGAAGCTTCAGCCCCCCCCCCGCTTGGGGGCGGGGCGGGGGGAGGGCAAAGGCCTTCCCATCATGTCCCTTCTCACCCTCCCCTAACCCCTCCCGCCTGCGGGAGGGGAATCCAAATGGAGTTTCAACGATGACCAACCCCCAAGTTAATGCCCAGCGCAAGGCAGAGCTGCTGTCGAGCACGGTTGAGCATATCGACATTAAGAGCTTCGACGCCCGCCCGATCATCGACCTGATGGGCAAGATGAGCTTCACCAGCCGTGACCTTGCGAACGCAACGGGCATCTATAATCAGATGCTGGCGGATAAGGATTGCACCATCTTCCTTGTTATCGCCGGCTCAACCTCGGCCGGCGGCTGTATGGATCTCTATGCAGAGCTGCTGCGCAACAATATGGTGGATGCCATTGTGGCGACGGGCGCCACCATCGTCGACATGGATTTCTTTGAAGGCTTAGGCCATAAACATTACCAAGCCCTCGAAATCCCCGATGATGATACGCTGCGCTCGCTCTACATCGACCGGATTTACGATACCTATATCGATGAAGAGCAACTTCAGGATTGCGATTTCACGATCAACAAGATCGCCAATGAGCTGGAGCCCAAGGCCTATTCCAGCCGCGCCTTCATCCGCGAAATGGGCAAATATCTGTCCGAGCATGGCAAGAAGGACAACAGCCTCGTCAAGCTTGCTTATGAGCATGATGTGCCGATCTTCTGCCCGGCCTTTGTCGACAGCTCGGCTGGTTTTGGTCTGGTCAAGCATCAGGTCGATCAGATGAAAGCGGGCAAGCCCTATTTGATGATCGATGCCGTGGCCGACTTCCGTGAACTGACGGACATCAAGATCAAGGCGGGCGAAACGGGCCTTCTCATGATTGGCGGCGGCGTGCGCTAGACCTTCATTCAGGACACGGTCGTCTGTGCCGAAATCCTCGGCCATGAAGATGTCGCCGTGCATAAATATGCCGTGCAGATCACTGTTGCCGATGTGCGCGACGGGGCCTGCTCTTCCTCCACGCTTCAAGAAGCCGCGAGCTGGGGCAAGGTGAATACGGGCATTGAACAGATGGTTTTTGCCGAAGCAGGTTCGGTCATGCCGCTGCTCGCGTCCGATGCCTATCATCGTGGCCATTGGAAAACGCGCGCTAAGCGCAGCTGGGCAAAACTCTTCTCCTAATCCTGTGATGACGCCGCGGTCCTGCTTTTGCTTGACCGCGGAGTCGCACTCAGGCAGCTTTCTCCCGCTAAATCCTCAACAAGGGGAGGGAGAGGGAAATGAATGCACCAATTTTAGCGCCAGCCGCCGTGCTGGTGCTGTGGTCTGTTGTCATGCTGTACTGGATGGCAGGGACCCGTATTCCGGCCATAGGAAAGAGCGGGGCAGATCTAAAGTCTGCAAAGCCCGGTGGCCGGGGTGTCGATCTAGAGGGCGTCCTGCCCGACACGGTCAACTGGAAAGGCCATAATTACACGCATTTGATGGAACAGCCGACGCTGTTCTACGCCACCATTGCCATTCTCGCGCTGGCAGGTGCGGGCAATGGGGTAAATATGCAACTGGCCTGGGGCTATACCGGCCTACGCATTGCACATAGTCTGTGGCAGTCGCTGGTGAATACCATTCCAGTGCGCTTCGCATTATTCATTGCGTCCAGCCTGTGCCTGACGGTGCTGGCCATCAACGCCGTGCGCGTGACGCTTGGGGTTTAAGAAGAGAGGAAAATCATGAACACAATAGCTGAAATTATGCAGCCCATTGCGGCGCTTGCCGCTTGGACAATGGTCATGTGGGTCTGGATGTATGTCACCCGCATTCCGGCCATGTCTGCCGCCAAAGTTGATGCCGATGAACTGGTGCGTCAGGGCGGACAGAGCCTGGATCAGCTGCTTCCGGCTAAGATACAGTGGAAGGCGCATAACTATAACCATTTGCATGAAGCGCCGACGGTCTTTTACGCGGTCGCGCTCGCCCTTGCCCTCATTGGGCAAGGCGATGGCCTGAATGCGATGCTGGCTTGGTCCTAGGTGGGCCTGCGCGTTGCCCATTCGCTGGTACAGTCCACGATCAACAAGGTGATGGTCCGGTTCCTGATCTTCGCTTTGTCCAGCCTCGTGCTCATGGCACTGACGCTCCATCTGGTGCTCGCTGTTTTCTAAGCGATCAAACTTTCTGAAAAGCGGCGGCCAGTTCCACATGGGTTGACCAACGGAACTGGCCGACCGGCTGCACCCAGTCCAGACGATATCCGCCCGCCACCAGCATCGCTGCATCGCGCGCAAAGGTCGCCGGGTTGCAACTCACATAAGCGATACGAGCAACGCTCGATGCCGCAAGCTCGGCCACCTGCTCCTTCGCACCCGCGCGTGGGGGATCGAGCACGACCGCCTCAAATGCGCCAAGCTCGGCTGCCGTTAAGGGACGACGAAACAGGTCACGGTGCAGCGCCTTGACCAGCCGACCCGATCGGTTGGCTGCCGCCTGAAGTGCAAGGATGGCATCGCGCGCCCCTTCCACTGCCAGCACCTGCCCCGGCAAATCAAAAGCAAAAGTGCCCAGCCCCGCAAACAAATCAGCACTGCGTGTCGCTTCGCCAACAGCATCCCGAACGGCGGCCTGCAACGCGGCCTGCCCATCGGCCGTCGCCGGCAGAAAGGCCCCTTCTGGCAAGCCGACAGCCACCCCGCCCAGTGCCAGCGCCACCGTCACAGGCTCAGGCTCCCACCGTGCGGTCGGACCATAGCCTTCATCGAGCGAGAGGCGCGCCAGACCATGGGTTTGGGCAAAGTGGGATAGCGCCTCGGCGGCCTCCAGCCCCTCGGCCTCAACCCCCGCGATCAATAAGTCGACGCCCTGATCTGCCAGCGTCATCCGGATATTGGCCCCACGCCGATCCGCTAGACACAGGCCCAGCAAAGCGCGCAGTGGCTTGATCAGCGCTTCCAGTGCCGGATGCATGACCGGGCATTGTGCGAGATCAATGATGCGATGGCTTTTGGCGGCATTAAACCCCAGCAGGATCTGCTTGCCCCGCCGCTCCGCGCGCAGAGAGACCCGCCGACGCGCAGATGCGGGCGACATATGCGGTACGCGCAGATCAAAACCTCTGACGCCCTGTGCACTGAGCGCACTCTCAATCCGATCCGTGATGAAGGCGGCGAGGCTCTCTTCATCAACATGTTGCAGCTGACACCCGCCACAATCCGGAACATGACGGCACACAGGCGTCACCCGATGCGGCCCGGCGGTCAAAATACCGGCCGCATCCAGCATGTCGCCCGGCGCGGCCTGTGCCGCATAGCGGCCAGAGGCTGTGACACCATCGCCCCGCGCGGCGAGCCGCAAAATGGGTTCGCTGCTCATGTTGTTTGCTCCAAAGCTTGGGGGAGGGCCGCGCACAGATCGTCTGCGATCAGCCATGGCCCGGCGATCTGTGCCGCGCGTCCATGCAACCAAATCGCCGCTTGCGCCGCTGAAAATCCGTCCAGTCCGCGTGCCAACATGGCCCCAACAATCCCCGCCAAAACATCCCCCGTCCCGGCACTCGCCAACCAAGAAGGCAAATGCGCGGCAAGGGCGGC
Source organism: Chakrabartia sp. (assembly GCA_046091025.1). Classification (GTDB taxonomy): domain Bacteria; phylum Pseudomonadota; class Alphaproteobacteria; order Sphingomonadales; family Sphingomonadaceae; genus Aquisediminimonas. Next base: position 3,658 of record JBJTAW010000044.1, read on the forward strand.
ACGGCCATCTAGCCCGGCCAAAACCGTATCCGCACCTTTCAGAACAACCATTGCCCCGCACAAGCTGGCCGCCTGACGCGCGCGATCCACCTTGCTGCCAGACAGGGGACCAAAGGCGGCCTGAAATTCCCCTTCATGGGGTGTTAGCACGCAAGGTGCGGCGCGGGATGTCAGCTGGTCTGGCGTGATCAAATGCAGCGCATCTGCATCCAGCACCAGAGGAATATCGGTAGCAAGAACCCGATCAAGCAGCGCGCGGGTCGCGTCGCTGCGGCCAAGGCCCGGCCCAATGACAAGCGCCCCAGTTCTTGGATCGGCGAGCGCCGCATCAATCGATCGGTGCACGACCGATAAGGGGATTTGGGCGAAGGCCCCAGAGTGCGCCCCGGCCAGCACCACATAGCCCGCGCCACTGCGCGCGGCGGCCGTTGCGGCAAGGGCCGCCGCGCCGCCCATCTCCCCAGCAATCACGGTGACGAACCCACGCGTATATTTATGATCGGCGGAAGTCGGGCGCGTAAGACGCGGACGGGCGACAACCGACAGGGCGCTCTGTGCCGCAATCCCAATATCGGCGCAGATGACATGGCCGCACAGCCCGGCAGAAGGATGGAGAAGATGGGCCGGTTTCAACGCCCCCAAGGCGATGGTCACATCGGCTTTTATAGCTCCAAAATCGGCCCCATCATCACTGCCCACCCCGCTGGGCACATCGGCCGCGAGGACAAAGTCCGCCTGCTGCCGCAATCGAGCAAGCTGGCCAGCACGCCCTGCGGCCGAG
>JBJTAW010000045.1:0-2642 GCA_046091025.1 Chakrabartia sp.
CCAGCCCTGAGCCGCGCGGCTGATAGCCGGGTCGGCCATTCAGGCCCTTTTGCGGAACCGTATCAAAGCGCCAATTGGAGTTTTTGGGCAGAAAGGGAAGCATGCCCGGCGCAATGATGCGCCAGCTTTCATTCTTTGACCCAGCCTCAATCACGCAGACGCTATAGCGCCCGTCCTCGCTCAGCCGACCGGCGGCTGCGCTGCCTCCGGAGCCGCCACCGATGACGATGATGTCGAAGTCTTCCATGCCTGTTTATCCTGCCATCTCTGTCTAATGTGATCACTTGTATCGCGGCTATTGTCATGCGACCAGCCGGGCTGTTTCCAAATATAGCCAAGCTTGTGCCGCCATGGGGCCGACCAAAGATCGCGCGCAATGCCGGCCCATTCATGAAAGGAAACCCAAATCAGGTTGAAGCTGCCAATCTGTCGCACCAACCCATAGCGGACCGGGTCTTCCGCCACTTCCGGCGTGAAGGTGCCAAATATCCGATCCCAGATGATGAAGACGCCCGCATAATTGCGATCAAGATAGCGCGGGTTGGTCGCGTGATGGACCCGGTGGTGGCTGGGCGTGTTCATCACCGCCTCAAACCAGCGCGGGAAGCGATCCACCACTTCGGTATGGATCCAGAATTGGTAAATCAGGTTTATCGCGCCACAGAAAAAGACCATCGCCGGATGAAAGCCGATCAGCATCAGCGGCAAGCGAAAGATAAAGCTGACCGCGATAAAGCCCGTCCATGTCTGCCGCAGCGCGGTGGAGAGGTTGTAATGCTGGCTGCTATGATGATTGACATGGCTCGCCCAGAACCAACGCACCCGATGGGCGGAGCGGTGAAAAACATAATAGGCCAGATCATCCAGCACAAAACACAGGCCCCAGGCCCACCAGGCAAAAGGAATGCTCGTCAGCCGAAAGTCATAAGCCGCAACCGCCATCGCATAGACGCCACCTGCCACAATCAGGCCGGCCACCGTGCTGCCAAAGCCCATGGAGAGCGAAATGAGCGTGTCTTTCGGCTCATATTTTTCGGGCGCGCGGCGCTTGGCCCAAATCATTTCCAGAACGATCAGCAGCACAAAGGCCGGAACAGCAAAATCAATCGGGTTGGGAAATGTCGTCGTCATGATGGTAATCGCCTTAGCCCCGATGCCCAGACTGCGGCATCTTCCCCCAGATCCAATATGACCGGGCGAACGCCGCGATCATGCGTGTCGAGAATTAGAAAGTTTCGGTCAAGCCGGGCATCAACATCCCGATCCAGCAAGCGCCCAACAAAAGCCGCGCCATGGCGGCGGATCAGCAATTGCCGTCCCTCAATATCGCGCAGCAACGCGCCCATACCCGCGCGGTCGAGCGTGATATCAACCGGGATGAAATCAAACACCTGTTCCTGCGCAATTTCGCGCGCATGGCGGGCATCGCGAATGCGGATATCGCCACCGAGCTTCAACATCCACGCGAAACCAGCAAGCGCCAACATCGACCCCAAAGACACGCCGAATTTGATCAGCTCTGCCAGCATCAGGCCTGCGCCTTCAGCATATCCATGAGCGGGCGGACGGGCGACACATCATAGCCTGCCTTGGCCGCCATATTGGTGAGCGCATCGGGATCCCCCCCTTGCGCACTTTCGGCCAGCGCCCACAGCAAGGTTGAGCGTGTGCCGGACCGACAATAGGCCAGAATCTTGCCCTGCGCGCCCTGAAGCGCCTCGACCATCGCCATCACCTGTGGTTGGCTGAAGCCCGAATGGGTGATGGGAATGGCGATATAATCCATCCCCGCGGCGCGCGCGGCGGCCTCAATATCGGCACCCGGAATCTGGTCATCCGATTCGCCCTCTGGCCGATTATTGATGATCAACGCAACGCCGGCGGCCTTAGCTTCCGCTACGGCATCGAAGCTGATTTGCGGGGCCACCATGATGTCAGTTGTGATCGAGCGAAACATGATCTTCTTCTCCTAATATTGCCTTAGAACAGCAAGAAAGGCGTCGCCATAGGCATCAAGTTTACGGTCCCCCACGCCAGACACCAAGGCCATATCGCGCAAAGAACGCGGACGGATCTGCGCCATCTCTCGCAAGGTCGCATCGTGAAAAATCACATAGGGCGGGACGCCTGCGGCCTGTGCCAAATCCCGGCGGCAGGCACGCAGCGCATCAAAAATTGGATCGGGCGGATGATCACCGCCCCGCGTCTGCTTGCGAGAGGTGCGACGCGGCGCCAACGCAATCTCAACGCTCGCCTCGCCTTTCAAAATGGCGCGGGCATCTGGCCCCAGCATCAGCCCGCCATGGTCCGTCGTGCGCAGCGCATCGCGCACCAACAGGGCGCGCGACACCGGCTTGATCAACGCCGCCTCATCGGCCGTTGCAATGCCATACACGGACAGCCGATCATGTTGTTGCTGAACAACGCGATCATCCGCGCGACCCGTCAACACCCGTTCAACATGCCCAAGGCCATAGCTTTGACCGGTGCGATACACAGCCGAGAGAAGCTTGCGGGCAAGCTCGGTTGCATCGGAAAAGGCGGGGGGCGACTGGCAATTATCGCAATTGCCGCATTGGTGGGGCGGGCTCTCCCCAAAATGCCGCAGCAAGATGGCGCGTCTGCACCCCCCGGTGTCGACA
>JBJTAW010000046.1:0-2790 GCA_046091025.1 Chakrabartia sp.
TGCTACGTCCCGCTCTGCACATATGGCCTGAATAGGTTCTGCCGCCCGTGCAATCGCATGGTCATCCAGCCCTTTCAGACGAAGCTGAAAGGCAGCAATTGGCCCGGCATCCAACGCCGCCTTCAGCCGATCGGCAAAGTCAGCCTCAATCTGTAGCGGGGATAAGAGATAAAGCTCGGCTGGTTCGCGGGCTTCGGCTGCAAAGCGTTCAGCAAAGCCTTGCGGCACGTCGGGAAGGTCAAGATCGTCCATTTCCGGTGGTATAGGCGGTGCGGGCGAAAAGCGTAACCCTGCAAAAACGGGTGCGTGGGTCAAGGGGGGCGACGGCACGGGGCCGCCGCCCTCCCTTTTCTTAGTCTTAGGCAACAACCTTTTGGGTTGAGCCTTTGAAAATATCGTCAATTGCGGCACCAAGTGATGCGTCAAACTCCCCGTCGCTCATTTGATGGCGCAGATCTTCGAGCAAGGCGCGGCTGAAGCTGGCGATAATGCCGCGATTCTTGGCCAGCTCAACACAGGCTTCCGGGCGGCTATAGCCACCGGATAGGGCGACCACGCGCAGGACGCGCGGATGATCAACCAGCGCGTCAAAATGGCCGGGCGTCACAGGCAAGCTCAGCTTGAGCATCACCTTGTCCGAACCCGGCATCGCGTCCAGCGCCTTCATCATTTCACCAAGCAAAATGGCATCGCAGTCGGCGCGTTCTGCGCTCTTAATGTTGATTTCCGGCTCCAGCATCGGGACGAGGCCGCCAGCGAGAACCTGCAAGCCAACTTCAATCTGCTGCGCAACCACGGCTGCAACGCCGGATTGATTGGCACGGATCATCACAGACCGATCGTTGGTGCCGAACACGCCCAACGCCTTAGAGCGCGCAAGCAGGCCATCCAACTCTGGCATCGGCTTCATCAACTGAACGCCGTTAGCCTCATCCTCAAGACCTTTGTCGATCTTGATGAAGGGAACGACACCCTTATCCCAAAGCGCGGCAGGAGTGGGCTTTCCATTGACCTGACCGTCCATCGTCTTTTCAAACAGGATCGCGCCAATCACCTTGTCACCCGTGAAGGAGGCAGAGGTGATGATCCGGCTGCGCATCTGGTGAATAAGCGCGAACATTTCCGCATCATTGGAAAACGCATCTTCCTCAATGCCATAGCCTTTGAGCGCCTTGGGGGTTGAACCACCGCTCTGGTCAAGCGCGGCGATAAAGCCATTTCCGCTGGCGAGTTTGGTCATCATGTTCGGGTCGGTCATCTTGTCGTCCTTACTCCTGTGTCTTCAGCTGCATACGAATGCAGCGCCTCTTAACAAAAAGCCCGGAAGGCAAAGGCCCCGGGGCTTTGAAACTCTATTTTGCCTCTAATGCTGCAACGCCGGGAAGCGCGCGGCCTTCCATCCATTCAAGAAAGGCTCCGCCCGCCGTTGAGACAAAGCTAAAATCATCCGCAACCCCAGCATGGTTGAGCGCGGCAACCGTATCGCCGCCCCCTGCGACCGAGACCAAAGACCCCTCTTGCGTCAGGGCCGCTGCCGTGCGGGCAAGTGCGACGGTTGCCTTATCAAATGGCGGGGTTTCAAATGCGCCCATTGGGCCATTCCAGACCAATGTCCGGCAGGTTTTCAGCACATCGGCCAGCGCCTCAACGGCAGCCGGCCCGACATCCAAGATCATTTCATCGGCAGCCACTTCATGCACATTGCAGGTGCGCAGCGTCGCCGGGTTGGCCGCAAACTCTTTCGCGACAACAACATCATAGGGCAGATGCACGGTACATCCGGCGGCGTCTGCGGCCTCCAAAATAGCATCTGCTGTATCGGTCAGATCATGCTCACATAAGGATTTGCCAACATCCACCCCGCGTGCGGCAAGGAAGGTATTGGCCATGCCGCCGCCAATGATCAGATGATCAACGCGCGAGACGAGATGCTTGAGCACATCAAGCTTGGTCGAAACCTTGGCTCCGCCAACGACAGCTGCAACCGGCTTTTTTGGCGCACCCAACGCCTTTTCAAGCGCTACAAGCTCTGCTTCCATGGACCGGCCCGCATAAGCAGGAAGAACATGGGCCAAACCTTCGGTCGAGGCATGGGCACGGTGGGCGGCAGAAAAAGCATCATTCACATAGGCATCGCCCAGTGCCGCCATCGCAGCGACAAGCTCTGCCGCATTTTTTTCTTCACCCGCATGAAAACGCGTATTTTCAAGAACGGCGATTGTCCCTGCCGGAAAAGTCGCAATGCGCGCCGCAGCAGCATCGCCCATGCAATCATCAACAAATTCAACGGGTCGGCCAAGCACAGCCGACAGAGCGGGCACAACCTGCTGCAGAGACATATCGTCGCGCCGTTCCCCTTTGGGTCGGCCAAAATGGGCGAGGACGAGAACCTTTGCCCCCCGATCCGCGAGTTCAAGCAAGGTGGGCGCGGCCGCACGCAGACGCATATCGTCTGAGACTTGGCCGTCTGCCATAGGCACGTTCAGATCCTCACGAACCAAAACGCGCGTCCCCGTGACATCGCCCATATCATCCAGTGTCTTAAACCGGCCCACAAATTGCTCCCTGCCCGGTTCAGATCAGCTTTGCCATGACGCCTGCTGTGTCGAGCATGCGGTTGGAAAAGCCCCATTCATTGTCATACCAGCTCAGCACCCGCACCAGCTTGCCATCGATGACCGCGGTTTCGAGGCTGTCGATGGTCGAGCTGTTCGGGCAGTGGTTATAATCGATTGAAACCAAAGGCTCGTCCGTATCGGGACGCACGCCGTGCAGTGGGGCGTCGGCGGC
>JBJTAW010000047.1:0-3037 GCA_046091025.1 Chakrabartia sp.
GCTATGACGTGACGGACGGCAGCGTGACCTTTCTGGGGGAAGGCCTTCTCGCCCTTGCCCCGCATGAGCGGGCAGCCGCAGGCCTGTTTCTCGGTTTTCAATATCCGGTCGAAATTCCCGGCGTGTCGAATGTGCAGTTCCTGCGCGAGAGCCTGAACGCGCAGCGCAAACTGCGCGGGCATGACCCGCTGTCCGGCGCAGACTTTCTGAAACTCGCGCATGCGCAGGCTGATGCGATGGGCATGGACATGGACATGCTCAAGCGCCCGGTAAATGTCGGCTTTTCAGGGGGCGAGAAGAAGCGCAACGAAATGGTGCAAATGGGCATCATCGATCCCAAGCTCGCCATATTGGATGAGACCGATTCCGGGCTGGATATCGATGCCCTGCGCATTGTGGGCGATGGCATCAACCGGATCATGCGCAAGCCGGATAAGGCCGTTCTGTTGATCACCCATTATCAGCGTCTGCTTGATTATGTGCAGCCCGATTTTGTCCATGTGCTGGCGGGCGGACGCATTGTCCGCTCTGGCGGGCCGGAACTGGCGCTGGAGCTGGAACGCGAAGGTTATAAGGACCTCGCTGCGTGACCAACCTTCCGACACGACGGGATGAGGCCTGGCGCTATGCGGATCTCGATGCGCTGACGCGGCTATGGCCGCTGCCGGCAGCGGAGCAGATTGTCGTGGCTGAAGGTGGCACGCTATCCCGCGTCATCGTTCAGGACACGGGCGGCGTCCAGCAAATCAACCTCATTCTGGAACGCGGCGCACAGGCCCTATTTTATGTGCTGAATTGTGGCGGCGACTATGGTCGTGTCGACCTATCCGTCACGCTGAAACAGGGCGCGCATTTTTCGCTTCAGGCCGCACAAATTGGTGGCGGCAGCCAGACGCTCGAAATTGTAACGGCCGTCACCCATGCTGAACCCGATGCCACAAGCCGGCAGATCGTCCGTTCGGTGCTGGCGGGCCAAGCAACCGGCACGTATCTGGGCAAAGTTGCCGTCTCCAAGGGCGCGCAACACACAGGCAGCGAACAATCGGTCAAGGCCATGCTGCTCGATCGCAGCGCGACCGCAAACGCCAAGCCGGAACTCGAAATTTACGCAGATGACGTCACCTGCGCCCATGGCTGCGCCATTGGGGAGCTGGATGCGATGGCGATGTTCTACCTGCAGTGCCGGGGCCTGACGCCGGCGGACGCCAAGACCCTCTTGCTGCAAGCCTTTATCGCCGAAGTTTTTGAAGGTGCAGAGGATGGAGAGCGTCTTCAGGCGCTGGCTCTCACAAAGTTGGGGGATTTGGTATGAGTGGCACTTTAGCCTCTCCCCTCCCGCTTGCGGGAGGGGCCGGGGGAGGGCCCTCCGCTAACCCCTCCCGCCTGCGGGAGGGGACCTACAAGGCCGACTTCCCCGGCCTGAAGGACTGGCATTATCTCGACACCGCCGCGACGGCGCAAAAGCCGCAGGCTGTGATCGATGCCATGTCGCGTGCGCTGGGTGCGGACTATGCGACGGTCCATCGGGGGGTCTATGCGCGCTCCGCCCATATGACGCTAGCCTATGAAGTGGCCCGTAAAGAGGTGGCGGCCTTTATCGGGGCGAATGACCCCAATGAGATTGTCTTTGTGCGCGGCGCGACCGAGGCGATCAACTTGCTGGCCTATAGCTGGGGCGGGCTATTGCAGGCGGGGGACCGCATCCTCCTCTCACAATTGGAACATCATTCCAACATTGTGCCTTGGCAAATGCTGCGCGACCGGATCGGCATTGAAATTGATGTCTGCCCCTTGATCGAAGAGGGCCGGATTGATCTTGATGCCGCAGAAGCGATGCTGACGGATCGGCATAAGCTGGTGGCCTTGGCCCATGTCTCAAATGTTCTTGGCTCGGTGCTTGATACCAAAAGGGCGGCCAAATTGGCGCAGAGTATCGGCGCAAAGTTACTGCTCGATGGGTGTCAGGCTGTACCGCACATGCCCGTCGACATGGCGGATCTCGACTGTGATTTTTACGTCTTTTCCGGGCATAAGCTTTATGGCCCAACGGGCATTGGCGTGCTGTGGGCGCGGGCAGAGTTGCTCGAGACCATGCCCCCCTGGCAGGGCGGTGGCGCCATGATTGACCGGGTAACATTTGACCGCACGACCTATGCCCCACCGCCGGGACGATTTGAGGCCGGGACGCCGGCCATAAGCGAAGTCATCGCGCTGGCGGCGGCCATTGAGTATGTGCAGGCCGTTGGTCTGCCCGCCATGCATGCCCATGAACTGGCCTTAGTGCGCCAGACGCGTGAGGCGCTGCGCCAGATCAACTCGGTGCGCCTTTTTGGCCCGGAGGATGCTGCTGGGATTGTGTCCTTTGCGATGGAGGGTGTGCACCCCCATGATATCGGTACGATATTGGATGAAGAAGGTGTCGCCATTCGCGCCGGGCATCATTGCGCCCAACCGCTGATGGATCATTTGGGTGTTGCCGCCACGGCACGCGCCAGCTTTGGCCTGTATAATGATGAACTTGATGTCGCCGCGCTGGTGCGCGGCCTTGAACGCGTGAAGAGGATCTTTGGATGAGCGATAAAATCCGGATCGAGGAAGTGGAGAGCGTACCGCCCCCGCCCAAGGCGCGGGTTGACTATATCGAACAGCCTGCGGCAAAGCTGGAGCGTAAGAAAGATTATCTGGATGGATTTCTGACGCAAAAACCAGCGGCCGTGCCCGCGGGCGAACCCGGCGGTGATCTGCACGACGCGGTGATTGCCGCACTCAAAGATATTTATGATCCGGAAATTCCGGTGAACATTTATGATCTTGGCCTCATCTATAATGTTGAGGTGAATGACGGCCATGTCCATGTGACGATGACGTTGACGACACCGCATTGCCCGGTCGCCGAAGAAATGCCCGGCGAAGTCGAAATGCGCGTCGGCTCCGTCCCCGGCGTTGGGGAGTGTGAAGTCAGCCTTGTCTGGGATCCGCCATGGGCCCCGGAAAATATGACGGACGAAGCCCGTTTGGAGCTTGGAATGCTATGACC
>JBJTAW010000048.1:0-7147 GCA_046091025.1 Chakrabartia sp.
CTTTGGCAGATCATTATGCGTGCGCAGATGACACGATCCAGATTGATGTGATCCTCATTGCCCCCTTCACCCTGCCCCGACACCTGACCAATGTCTCACATGGGTGACAAGCCCGCCCTTTTCGCCTAGACGCGCCGCGACATAGGAGACCCGCTATGACCTTGACGGTCGCATATCAGATGGACCCGATGGAGGGTCTTAACTTTGCTGGTGATTCCACCTTTGCCCTGATGCTGTCGGCACAGGCGCGGGGCCATAAGAATTATCATTATACGGCGGATCGGCTCAGCTATTCAGACGGGAAAGTTTGGGTTGTCGCCCGGCCTGTGACCGTGCAGCGCGTCCCCGGCGATTATTACAAATTCGGGGATCCCGTGCAGATCGACCTTGGCGATGATGTTGATGTCGTGCTGATGCGTCAGGACCCGCCCTTTGACCTGGGCTATATCACCGCAACCCACTTGCTGGAGCGCATCGAGCATAAGACCTTGGTCGTGAACAACCCGGTGAGCGTCCGCAACGCGCCGGAAAAAGTCTTTGTGCTGGATTTTGCGCAGTTCATGCCGCCGACATTGGTGACACGATCGCTGGACGATGTGCGGGCCTTTCATCGTACTCATGGGGAGATTGTGATCAAACCGCTGCATGGCAATGCAGGCTCTGCTGTCATGCATATTGGACGCGATGGCAAAAACCTTCCTGCCCTGACCGACCTGTTCGGCGAAGTCTGGCGGGAACCCTTCATGGCGCAAGCCTTTATCCCGCAAGTTGAAAGCGGGGATAAGCGGATCGTCTTGATCGATGGCGAAGTGGCAGGGGCCATTAACCGCATTCCGGGGGCGGGCGAAATCCGATCTAATCTTGCCGCAGGCGGCCGCGCAGAGGCCACACATTTGACGCCGGGCGAACAGGAAATTTGCGACGCCATTGGCCCAGAGTTGAAACGTCGTGGGCTACTATTTGTCGGTATTGATGTGATCGGCGGCAAATGGCTGACCGAAATTAACGTCACCTCGCCAACGGGCATTGTCGCGCTGGACGCCTTTAACGGCACCGATACGCCGGCCATGATCTGGGATGCGATTGAAGCGAAGCTCGCCCGATGAGCGATTGGATTGTCCGGCTTATCGAAGATGCGGGCTATCTTGGTGTTGCGTTTCTGATGTTTCTGGAAACCGTCTTTCCGCCCATTCCGTCGGAAATCATCATGACAGTGGCAGGCTTAGGCGCCGCCAAGGGCAAGATGAATATCGCCGCCGTCATCGCCTCTGGCACGGCGGGGGCCATGCTTGGCAATTATTTCTGGTATCTGGTCGCCCGCGTCATTGGCGTTGATCGCCTCAAGCCAATCATTGTGCGTTGGGGCCGCTTTCTAACGCTCGATTGGCAGGAAATCGAAAAGGCCGAACGTCTATTTGGCACGCAAGGCTGGGCCATTGTCTTTTTCGGCCGCATGTTGCCCACGTTGCGGTCGCTGATCTCCATTCCCGCAGGCCTGTTGAAGATGCGGCTGTCCACTTTTGTTTTTTGGTCGACAATCGGAACAGCAGGCTGGACCGCGCTTCTGGGTTTGGCTGGATATGTAATGGGAAAAAGCTTTGAGCAGGTAGATGCCTTTGTCGGCCCCATTGCCACTGCCGTGATTGCGGTGATTGTGATCGGATATCTCTGGCGGCTGAGCACTTGGACCCCGCATAAGGGCTGAGTAAGCGCGCGGATGTGCGGTGCGATAGACGTCTAAAAGATAGGCCGCATCAACGGCGGTATAGACTTGCGTTGACGACAGGCTGGCATGGCCGAGAAGTTCTTGCAGGCTTCTGAGATCAGCACCCCGCGCCAATAAATGGCTCGCAAAGCTGTGGCGCAAGGCATGGGGGGTTGTCCGTTCCCCCAAATTGAGACGCACGCGCGCAGCCCGAACCGCGCGACGCACGGTCCCCGGCTCTAACGGCCCGCCGCGACTTCCCCGGAACAGGGCCTCTCCCTTGGCGACCCCATAGGGGCAGATGTCCACATAGGCCTCAATCGCCGACCGCACCTCTGCCAACAGGGGCACGATGCGGGTCTTTTGCCGTTTCCCAGTGACAGACAGCGTCTCGCCGAGCGGCAGCACATCCCCCATCAACCCCAAGGCTTCGCCAATGCGCAAGCCCGCGCCATAAAGCAGCAGCAAAATCGCCCAATCCCGTGCAGCGATCCAAGGCTCCCGCGCTTGGTCTGCCACATCTTGGGCCAGCGACACGGCATCATCGTAGGAAATCGGGCGCGGCAAAGTGCGCTTCACACGCGGCCCCTTTAGCCGGGGCACGGCATCTTCTCCGCCTGCGAATTTCAAAAAGGCCCTGACCGCCGACAATTCCCGCGCGGTAGAGGTATTGGTGAGGCCATCCCCCCGGCGCGAGGCGAGAAAGGCCCGCAGATCAGACGCCTCAAGCCGGCTCAGGTCAGGCGTACCGCCCTGATGCACGCGCAAGAAGCTCAACAGCCTGTCGGCCGTTGCGGCATAGGCCCGAATAGTATGGACGGATCGACGCCGATCACGCCGCAAATGGTCTGACCAGCTTTGGACGATCCCGTTCAAATGATCTTCTGGCCGGTCTTTTCCCAATCCGAAAGGAAGCCGGCAATGCCCTTATCCGTCAGGACATGGTTGAACAGCGCCTTGATGACGGACGGGGGAGCCGTCATCACATCCGCACCGATTTTCGCCGCTTCCAACACATGAACACCATGACGAACGCTGGCGACAAGAATTTCGGTATCAAAGGCATAATTATCGTAAATCAGACGGATATCGGCAATCAGCTGCATCCCATCAAAGCCATTATCATCATGCCGCCCGACAAAGGGAGAGATGAAAGACGCGCCAGCCTTTGCCGCCAACAGCGCCTGATTGGCCGAAAAGCAGAGCGTGACATTCACCATCGTGCCGTCGCTGGTCAGCGCCTTGCAGGTTTTCAGACCATCAATCGTCAGCGTCACCTTGATGCAAACAATGTCCGCAATTTTGCGCAGCACCTCTGCCTCGCGCATCATGCCTTCATGGTCGAGGGCAACAACTTCGGCCGAAACCGGGCCATCCACAATGCCGCAGATTTCGCGCGTCACGTCCATGAAATCGCGACCCGATTTGTGGATCAGCGACGGATTGGTTGTCACGCCATCGAGCAGGCCCGTTGCAGCCAGTTCCTTAATGTCGGCGATCTCTGCGGTGTCGGCGAAAAACTTCATCTTTGTCTGCCCCTGCTTGTGCGTGGTGATGCTTGTCGCATTACCCTGATTCTGCGCCAAGACAAATCATCCGCCCACATACTTGCCGATTAGATGCGGATAAGTTGGGCGACCTGATGCCCCCAGCTTGCCTAAATTGGGCCGATCATGCTCTAAGGCCGCTTCATTTTTGGATCGGGCAGATGGCGCGCAAATTCCTTTACATCATTGCTGGCAGTATTGTGCTGATCATCACGGTGCTGACGGCGCTGCGGCTATTCGGGATGGAACTCTCGCGGATCGCCTTTGTGCCGAGCACACCCTATCGCCCCCTGCCCGCGCTGTCGGCCAAAGCCTATGACAGCCCCAAAATGTGGATTGCTCGACCAGATATACCGAACAATCCGGCGCTTTGGCGGCCAGCGGGCCTTGATGCCGAGAGAAAATCAGCCGATAATGTTGGTGTCTTTTTCATCCACCCCACAAGCTATCTCTCCAAGGACAATTGGAATGCACCGCTCGATGATGCGGAGGCCAATCAAAATACAGCACGATATGTCCGCAATCAGGCCAGCGTGTTCAACGCAACCTCAAACATTTGGGCACCCCGCTATCGGCAAGCGACATTTGGCACGTTTCTGACCGACCAGACGGATCGGGAAAAGGCCCTCTCCCTTGCCTATGGGGATATTGCCCAAAGTTTCGATGCGTTTCTGGCCGCGCAAAAGCCGGGCACGCCAATCATCCTCGCGGGGCATAGCCAAGGGGCTTTGCACCTCACCCATTTGCTGAAAGATCGCGTCGCGGGTCAGCCGCTCGCGCGTCGGATTATCGCCGCTTATGTTGTGGGATGGCCGATTTCGATCCGCGCCGATTTGCCAGCCCTTGGCCTGCCGGGCTGTTCCGGGCCAGAGCAAACCAGCTGCGTCCTAAGCTGGCAGAGCTTTGCAGAGCCTGCGGACTATAAAGATATGGCGGCCGCGTTCGATACCCAGCCGAGCCTAACGGGAAAGCCTCGTGGCGATGTCTATCTCTGCACCAATCCGCTGACCGGGGCTGGCTCTGCCATAGCCCCGGCGTCTGCGAATAAGGGCACATTGCGCACCGATCTCAATGAAGAGTCTGCGACATTGATCGCAGGGGCAGCGCCTGCACGCTGCGATGTAAAGGGATATGTGCGCATTGGCGAAGGGCCAGATCTTGGTCCCTTGGTCCTGCCCGGCAATAACTATCACGTTTATGACTATAGCCTTTTCTGGGCCAATATCCGCGCGGATGCGGCACGGCGGACGGCCGCATTTCTGGCGAAACAATGACCAGCATCCAGGACTTTCGAAGCGCCTTGCCGCAAGGAGGTCGCTTGATCGGCCTCGATGTCGGCACGCAGACAATTGGCACGGCGCTGTGTGATGCCGGGTGGACAATCGCCTCCCCCGCGGATCTCATCCGGCGCACCAAGTTCAGCGTCGATCGCGCAAAGTTGCGAGACTTTATCTCTGCCCAATTGGTGAAGGGCATTGTCGTTGGGTTGCCGCTCAATCTGGATGGGACGGATAGCCCGCGCACGCAATCAACCCGCGCCTTTGCGAAAAACATCGCGGATCTTGGTCTTCCCATCCTGCTTTGGGATGAGCGTTGGTCAACCCAAGCGGTCGAGCGTGCGATGATTGCCGCTGACTTGTCCCGCGCCAAACGGGCAGAGCGGGTCGATTCCGCTGCCGCCTCTTACATCTTACAAGGGGCCATTGATGCGCTGGCCATGGGTGCGCCTCAATTTGATCAAAGCTTCTAAAAGCAACGACCAGTGCTTGACCCGGGGCCATAGCGGGCGCTAACGCTGGGCTTTAATGACATCGCTACTTTTCCCGCACCGGCATTTGCTCGGTATCGCTGGCTTGCAGCCGCATGAAATCCTGTTTTTGCTGGATGAAGCAGAACAATGGGTAACGCTGAATCGATCCCTGACAAAACATGATGATCGGCTGTCTGGGTTGACCCAGATCAACGCCTTTTTTGAAAACTCGACCCGCACGCTCCTGTCCTTTGAAATTGCAGGAAAGCGGCTTGGCGCGGATGTTGTGAACATGCACGCCGCCACGTCCAGCGTGAAAAAGGGGGAGACTCTGATTGATACAGCCATCACCCTCAATGCCATGCGCGCCGATGTGATTGTCATCCGCCATGCCTCGTCCGGCGCGGTTGCTCTCATTGCGGATAAGGTGGATTGCCCGGTCCTCAATGCGGGTGATGGCCGCCATGAGCACCCAACCCAGGCGCTTCTCGACGCCCTCACCATCCGCCGCCGCAAGGGACAGTTTCAGGGACTGAAAGTCGCGATTTGCGGCGATCTTCTCCACAGTCGGGTCGCCCGATCCAATATTCTGGCGCTGACCTCACTGGCCGCCGAAGTCCGCGTCATTGCACCCGCCACCTTGATGAAACCGGCCATTGAGCAAATGGGCGTCACCGCTTTTACCGATATGGATGAAGGGCTAGAGGGCGTGGATGTCGTCATGATGCTGCGCCTTCAGACCGAACGGATGGAAGGCGGGTTCATCCCCTCTCTGCGGGAATATCATGCGCTTTATGGCCTGAACTATGATCGGCTGAAACGCGCCAAGCCCGATGCGCTCGTCATGCATCCCGGCCCAATGAACCGAGGCGTCGAAATTGCCAGCGATGTGGCAGATGACGTCAATCGATCCGTGATTGCCGAACAGGTGGAAATGGGGGTTGCCGGGCGCATGGCCTGCCTTGATGTCCTCACGCGCAGCCGTAGGGGCAAGGCATGACCCAGCAAATCGCCATCACCAACGCCTGTCTCTTGGGCGGCGGAACCAGCCTTTTAATCGAGGAGGATCGCATTGCGGGACATGATCTGCCCATTCCAGATGGGGCAAAGATCATTGATGCAAAGGGTGCCCATGTCGCGCCCGGCATTGTCGATCTGGGGGTGTTTTCGGTCGATAAGCGGGCCTGCATTGCGGGCGGGATCACGCGGATTGCGCTGATGCCCGATCAGACGCCGGTTCTCGATGAACCGGGCATTGTTCAACGCGCCGCCTTGGCCGCGAAGCCCGATCTGTGGGTGCATCCGCTGGCCGCCGCCACGCGCGGCCTGAATGGCAAGGAACTTGGCGAATATGCCATGATGCGCAAGACAGGCGCTAAAGCGGTTGCAACGGGACGCGGCTGGATTGCCGATTCAGGCGTGATGATGAAGGTGATGACCTATGCTGCCTCGCTTGGCTTGACCATTATCAGCCATGCCGAAGATGCCGGATTAACGGCGGGCGCAGTTGCGACCTCTGGCGAAGCGGCAAGCCGGCTTGGCCTTGCCAGCGCCCCTGCCCAAGCCGAAGCGATGGCGATTGCGCGCGATATCTTGCTGGCGGACATGACGGGGGCCCGCATTCACTTCCGCTCGGTCACGACCCGCCAAGGCCTTGATCTGGTTCTGGCCGCCAAGGCCAAAGGCCTTGCCATTAGCTGTGGCATTTCGCCGACACATCTTTTCCTCTCGGAAATTGCAATCAATGATTTCCGCACCTTTGCGCGATTAAGCCCGCCTTTGCGGTCTGAGGCGGATCGTCAGGCCTGTCTTGAGGCCATGAGCGACGGCACGATTGACGTTCTCTGTTCTGCCCACGACCCGCGCGGGCCAGAGGCAAAGCGGCTTCCCTTTGCCGACGCAGATCCGGGGGCTGCGGGGGCGGAAACCTTGCTGGCGCTCACCCTCGGCCTCGTCCGCGACGGCCTAGTCTCTATGGAACGGCTGTTTGAGCTATTGGCGCTTAACCCATCGCGCCTGCTGGGCATCGACAGTGGGCAGCTGATCCCCGGTGCTCCGGCGGATGTGATTTTATTTGATCCCGGCACCCCTTGGCAAATTGATGCAACGAAATTTGTGGGGCAAGCGGGCAATACCCCCTTTGAC
>JBJTAW010000049.1:0-3885 GCA_046091025.1 Chakrabartia sp.
TGTGTGTGCCTGTCGGCGCGATGGGCGCTGTCGCCCAAGAGATTCGCGATCATGTCGCGCCGGGTGCGATCATCAGCGATGTCGGCTCTTCCAAAGCCAGCGTTCTGGCCGCCCTCACCGAGGCGCTGCCCGGCCATCATATCATCCCCGCCCACCCCGTCGCCGGGACGGAACGCAGCGGGCCAGAGGCGGGCTTTGCCGCCTTGTTTCACAATCGCTGGTGCATCCTCACGCCGCCCGAAGGGGCCGATGCCGACAAGGTCGCCAAACTCTCCGCCTTTTGGGAGGCGCTGGGCGCAAATGTCGACCTGATGGATGCGCCGCATCATGATCTTGTGCTGGCTGTCACCAGCCATTTGCCGCACCTGATTGCCTATACAATTGTCGGCACAGCGTCTGATCTGGAATCCGTCACCCGATCGGAAGTGATCAAATATTCGGCCGGTGGCTTTCGGGATTTTACCCGCATCGCCGCTTCGGATCCGACCATGTGGCGCGACGTGTTCTTGAATAACAAGGATGCCGTGCTGGAAATGCTCCAGCGCTTTTCCGAAGACTTGACCGCCTTGCAGCGCGCAATCCGCTGGGGCGATGGCGATGCCTTGTTTGATTTGTTCAGCCGCACCCGCGCCGTGCGCCGCAGCATCATTGAAGAAGGGCAGGATGATGATCGGCCCGACTTTGGCCGGTCAGATCATATTGGCAGTTAGGCCTTAGTCATTGAGCGCATTAATGGCGGCATGCACCCGGGCCTCCAACTCTTCACGCGGAAGGCCAGCGGGGATTTCCTCCCCGACATTCATCGTTACAATGCCAGGTGTTTTGATGAGGCCGCGGGGCCAGACCTTGCCTGAATCGAGCGCAACGGGAATGACGGGCAGGCCCAAAATCTTATAGAGTCCGGCCAAGCCCGCGCGCAGGGGCGGCTGCTCCCCATGCGGCACGCGCGTTCCTTCTGGAAACAAAATGATGGGACGGCCAGAGTCTTTGGCGCGCTTTGCCTCAACAATCATGCGCCGCATGGCTGAGGCCCCGGCATCGCGATCCACCCCAATCGATCCATGCGCCCGGGCGGCATGACCCCAACCAAAGAGATCCAGCAATTCCTGCTTCATCACGACAACCGGGCGGCGAAACAGGGCCAAGGTTTCAACCGTTTCGTACATGGATTCATGTTTGAAAATGTAGAGCGCCTGCTGATCATCCAGCGTACCGATAACATGCGTGCGGATGCCCAAAATGTGGCGGGCGCAGAACCGGTGCCACAACGCCCAATTGCGCGCGCCGCGGATTGTCGCCCGCTCGCCAAAGGCAACCATGATCCAGGCCAGCCCAACGACAATCACACTGCTGGGATAGAAGATGAGCAGAAATAAAAGGGAGCGCAGCACCGCCATCAGAACCGCCCCCCTATTTCCAACGCGATGAAGCGGGCCAACAGCTTATTATACTCCATGAACAATTGGGTCAGGCTAAAGGCGCTGGGCACAGCGTCTCCAACAATTTTCACTGATCCATCAACGCTGTGGCGCAGCTCGAGTTCCGCACGGCGCAAATGCCAATCACTCGTCACCAAACGGACAGACTTATACTCATGTCCCGCAAGCCAGCGGGCCGTTTCGCGCGCATTGGAAATAGTGTCCACCGACGCCTTGTCGAGATCAATGCAGCAGCGTGAGAGTTTGCGGGGGATGTTCACCGCCTCCTCCAATTCGGCCCGACGCACGCTGGGGTCCACGCCTGACACCATCATGCGCTTTGCCTCGCCGGCCGATACAATTTCGATGCCACGCTGAAGCCGCCCGGGCCCACCGGTCAGCACGACCACAGCATCGGTCTTTATCGACACATTGGCAGGCTGCGGCAGAAAAATGGCAAACCAAATGAGGCCTAGAAACCAGGCGAGAAAGCCAAGGGAAAGTGTACGACGGATCATGTTGCCAACCACGCGTGCGGCCCCTGGCCCGCGCCAGTATAAAGATCGGCCAGGTACAGGCTATCCCCTCTGGCCCATTTATGCGTCATTAATCCGGTCAGCCCCTGTCATCATCCCGACACAGACCCTAGAGCAACAGGGTGCACCGATCCAGCCCCCTTTGCCCCAGCGGGCTATTGCCAGCACGGGTCAAACAGTGCTTAGAAGCATCGGTGTCCGATCCAAAGGCTGTTGCGTTTCATGATCCTGACCTGCCCTGCATGTGAGACCCGTTATTTGATCGCCGATGGCGCTATTCCAAGCGCTGGGCGTCAGGTGCGCTGCGCCTCGTGCAAACATAGCTGGTTTCAGACCGGACCAGAAGAAAGCCAGCGGCAGACCGAACAACTCCCCCTGCCGCCGCCAACTCCCCCTCAGGCCGCCGTTGCGCCTGCCCCATCCATGGCGGCAAACCGGATTGAAGGACATGATGCCTCCCCTGATGGCGCGGTGGAAGACCTTGAGCAAGCGGATCACCCGCTGCGTCGGCGCTTTGTAATCCCGCCTGTTTGGCGCTGGGTCCTTATTGCGCTGGTGGCGCTGACGGCACTGGCCCTAATCGGGGTCGGCATTGTCCGATATATGGGGCTGGCGCCGCAGATTGAGGCCATGATTGCAAAACCCAACACCGCAGAGTCTCCGCTGCTTTTGGATGTGGTGAGCCAGCCAGAGCGGCGCATTCTGGAAAGCGGAAATGAGTTGTTCGCCATTTCCGGACGGATTGTGAACCCGACCAGCGAAGAACAGAAGATACCAGATATCCGGGCGGAATTGTGCGATGCAAAGGGGAAGCTGGTCTATGGCTGGACCATCACGCCGCCGCAAAGAAATCTGGAAGCGCGCGGATCGATTGAATTCAACGCCGCCGAAGTCAATGTCCCCCGCAACGCGCAGCGGCTAACCATTAGCTTTTAAACCACCGCTCTGCCCAAGGGCAAAAGCCATTGCTTGGCGCATAAGCCTCTGCTAGAGGCGCGCTCCTGTTCCTTATTCTGGGCCTTCAAAACTCCGAATATGCGACAAATCGTGCGGCCATGGCGGAATTGGTAGACGCGCAACGTTGAGGTCGTTGTGGGCGAAAGCCCGTGGAAGTTCGAGTCTTCTTGGCCGCACCACAGAGTCCGGGGTCCTCTCCCAGACACTCAAAAACCCGCTGAAAACAGAGCTGAAAGGCCCGGTTTCCGGCGGGTTTTTTGGTATTTAGGTTTTGGGTCTGGGGCGCTGCACGTCTCCACCCGTGCTGTAGACTCTGTGGTTTGTCCTGATAATCTCCACGCTAGCATTTTTTGCTTCGGGAGAGGGGCTTGCCCAAAGATCTGAAAGGGAAACGCATTGTTGTCACCGGGGCTGCGTCGGGCATCGGTCGCGCAATTGCCGAGTCTGCTGCCGGGCGGGGCGCGCGCGTTCTGCTTGCGGACATAGATGCACTAAAGCTGGAAAGCGCAGCTAGAGCTGCGGGTCCATCTGCGAAGACATGTCTTTGCGACGTCTCTGATCACAAGTCAGTTGAGGCTCTAGCCCTAAAAGCTCAGACGCTTATGGGCGGCTGCGATATGGTTTTCGTGAACGCTGGAATCATCTCATCATCAAGGTTCGTCAAATTCTCGCCAGAGACCGTCGACAAGATTCTGGGCGTTAATGTGCGCGGTGCATGGAGCACCGCTGCCATTTTTGCTCGCCAAATGATGGATGCGGGCCAAGGCGGGCATATTTGTTTCACTGGGTCGGAACATTCCCTGGGCCTCCAACATGCGGGGGCGGCGATCTACACAGCCTCCAAGCACGCCGTTCTCGGGCTTGCTGAGGTGTTGCGCGCTGGGGTCCCCGAACAGCTGATAGTGATCGTAGTTCGCTCGGGGGATTGAGGAACGTGAAGGTGATCTCTAAGCATGGCAAGGAGGAAGACGCTC
>JBJTAW010000050.1:0-3550 GCA_046091025.1 Chakrabartia sp.
GTCCAGCCATCCTCCAAATTTCATCTTATTGGCGGCATGGGGATCCGGTGCGGATCAACTTTGCGCCCGATGCCGATGCCGATTGGCTGCGTCAGCTCAAGCGGGATAAGCCCAAGGCCACGCTCAAAGGGGCGATGTCCACCCGGCTGCCCGATCGCCTCTCTCTGGCGCTGGCAGAGCGGCTGAGCGGGGAGGATACCAATTGGGGCCTGATCCCGCGGGTGGGTATGTAGGACGCCCTGTTGCGGCAGGTGGAAGAGCAGCTGGCCGGGTGGGATTTTCATCCCAATGGCACCGAAGGCTATGCCAAGGCAGAAGTCACCGCAGGCGGCATCAGCACGGCAGAACTTTCGTCCCGCACGATGGAAGCCGCAAAGGTGACGGGCCTCTACGCCATTGGCGAAGGGGTGGATGTCACCGGATGGCTGGGCGGTTATAATTTCCAATGGGCCTGGGCCAGCGGTGTTGCCGCAGGGCAAGCCATTGCCGGCGTGTAACGCCCCCGCTTCTTAGGGTCGCGCAGAGACGCAGAGGGCTCAAAGATCCTTCCCAAATTCCGCCCCCATGCCGTCAGTCCCGCGCAGGCGGGACACCATAACCACCGCCCTTGCCTGTCTTACGCCCAAGATGCGGGTGGACCCCCGCCTGCGCGGGGGTGACCGAGTGGCGGAACTTATGGCCCCGAACCTCTTTGCGGCCTCTGCGTCTCTGCGCGAAAAGGCCTGTTTCGATCTTAGCCCAAAGCGGCTTGTTTTTCCTCGGCCAGCTGATCCAGTTCGGCGCGGGTTTTGCGTTCAGAACTGGTTTTCAACTGCCCACAAGCGGCATCAATATCGCGGCCGCGCGGGGTGCGGATGGGGGCAGAAATGCCGCCTTCAAACACGATATCGGAAAAGCGCCGCACCCGTTCTGGCAAAGAGGTTTCATAGACCGCGCCGGGCCAGGGGTTAAAGGGAATGAGGTTCACCTTGGCCGGCAAATCATATTTGCGGATCAGGCGGACAAGCTCATGCGCATCGGCATCGCTATCATTTTTGTCCTTCAACATCACATATTCAAAGGTGATCCGCCGGGCATTATTCGTGCCCGGATAAGTGGCGCAGGCGGCCAACAGCTCCTCAATCCCATATTTGCGGTTGAGGGGGACGATTTCGTCGCGCACGTCTTTGGTGACTGCATGAAGTGAGACGGCAAGGTTCACCCCAATTTCCTTGCCCGCCCGCGCCATCATTGGCACCACGCCGGATGTGGAGAGCGTGATCCGCCGTTTGGAAAGCGCCAGCCCATCGCCATCCATCACGATTTTCAACGCATCGCGCACATTTTCAAAATTATAGAGCGGCTCACCCATGCCCATCATCACGATGTTGGTCAGCAACCGTCCCTCTGGCTGAGACGGCCATTCACCCAGCGCATCGCGCGCCAGCATGACCTGCCCGACAATTTCTGACGCGGTTAAATTGCGCACCAGCTTCATCGTGCCCGTATGGCAAAACCGGCAATTGAGCGTGCAGCCCACTTGGCTGGAAACACACAGCGTCCCGCGATCCGCATCGGGGATGAACACCATTTCATAATCTTGCGCATCGGGGGAACGCAGCAACCATTTGCGCGTGCCATCGATGGAGACTTGCGCCTCCACCACCTCAGGCCGGCCGATCACAAACCGCTCTTCCAGCCAAGGGTGCTGGGCCTTGGCAATATCGGTCATCTCGGCAAAGCGGGTGGCCCCGCGATTATAGACCCAATGCCAGATTTGCTTGGCGCGCAGCTTCGCCTGACGGGCATCCAGCCCCGCCTGCTCCAGCTCCGCCCGTATCTGGTCGCGCCACAGGCCAACAAGGTCAATACGCCCATCCGCGCGCAGCACAGGCGCACGCGAAACGGGGACGGGATCAATATGGCCAGGAATCTGCATAGGCGCGCCTATAAGCGGAAATCGGGGCAAAGGCTACAGGGGGGGATTAGGCCGCCATCTCTTGAGCGTTGGAGAGGATCGGCACAAAACCATCAGCCTGAACATCAAGTCGAACGGCTTGTTTTCTTTTCCGACGCCGTGTTTGCGATAGCTATCACACTTCTGGTAATCGAAATACATGTGCCTCATTTAGATAATGCAGGGCCAGCGGCAGCGATTTTGGCGCTGTGTGTCGCCGTGGCGGATCTGGCGGACGACCAAGCGGCAAAACGCGACCACCTAAACTTTGGGTGATCGAACTTTAGGTGATCTGGTTATTCCTCCTTCAAATCGGCATTCTAATTGCTCAACGTTACTGCCCCGCAACGTTGAAGGGCGCAGACCTCTCTCCCCTCTCTCTCTCCAGATAAGTCTGCGCCCACCCCACCATCAAATTTTAGATTTGAAACTCTGCAGGTTTCCAAGGTTCATTCTTGGATCGAGGTGCGAGGCGTAGAACCGATGTAACTGGTCGATGCTGGTCCCAGCGTTCTTAACCAGCGTTTGGTAGTCGACGTTATCACCCATCAGCAGACGGAACATAATCGCCGAGTGACGCAGCGAATACATCGTGCGCTTCTTGCCGAACCCATCGGTCTCTAGGTCCGCTGCCTTCTGCACCGTTTCAAAGTCCAACCGCATTTTTGAGAGCGCTGTCTTACGGTTAAAATACTGGGTCTTGAACAGGTAGTTGTCGCGCTCCTGCCCCGTCCGTTTCTTCATTCGCTGATATACTTCAACGGCAGTCGGCGTTGAATAAACGACCCGTGGTTTGGTCTTGCCGTCCGACACCGTGATCTCAAGGTGCGGTGTCTCGCCCGTTGAATGGACCTTGATGTGGCGATGACGCAAGTTCGCCCACTCGCTGGGGCGAAGGAACGTGTTCACCATAAAGACGATGAAGTCTTGAACCTCAGCGAACCGCTTTGCCTTATCGTGGTCGCCTGCTTTTTCCGCATTCTTTGAGATACGCAGCGCTTTCGCCCAGAGGCGACGATATTCCTTATTGTCGAACCACGGACGGGGATTATCGACTACCCGCTGTTTCGGCATCAGCGGTAGGGTCGCGATCAAACCCTTCTCGTCGGCAGACTTCATCACCAGGTTGAGGGTGATGAGGTGCTTGGATCGGGTGCTTGCTGACAGCGACCCCTTCAAACTCTGCTCTTCGGCAAAGACCATATAGTCCCTGACATCGGCGGTAACGATGGTGCTGATATCGCGCTTGGCGAAGAACGCTTTCAGACCATTCTTCGCGTGGATGAGTTTCCTCATATCGTGATAGTTGCGGAGGTGCTTGGGGTTCGTCCCCGCGTAACGCTTACGGTCTTCTAGAAACTCATCCGCCACCACAGAGAATGAATAGCGCAGATCTTTCGCTGCTTTTGATCCTGAGGGAAGTTCACCGCCGAGTGCTCGCTTTTTGACCGCGCACTAAATATAAAAATTTTAAGCGATTCTGCGTGCTTCGCGTTCGCTGTCGGTCTTGGTGCTGATGACCTGATTATACCGACCGCCAAAGGGCATATAGCAGCGCACATACCAGAAAGGACTCCGCGACTGCTTGTAAATCGCCAGACCCTTTTTGATCTT
>JBJTAW010000051.1:0-3322 GCA_046091025.1 Chakrabartia sp.
GAAAGCTCTCTTTGATAGACCTGAAATGCAAATTGATTGGCAAATTCACGACTATCTATTGAGGTGATGCTCAACGCCTGTGCTATGTCCCCGGCCATAACGGCGGTTTCATCCATCACACGCTTTTGCTTTTCCGCATAAAGTTGCTGAGCAAGCGCTGTGGTGTTTTCAAACATGCCCTGCGCACGCTTTGAATACCAAATGTCCACACCATATTGGAACAACAGCGATGCGATAAGCACCATCAATACGACGGGGATGGTTGCGATCAGAGAAAAGAGCGCGACCAATCGCACGTGCAGCCTGCCATTGGCCCCAACCACCGATTGCGCGGCGCGGCGCATCGCCAATTTGCGGCCCCAAAGGACGAGCAAAACGACCGCAGGCACCAGATTGGCAAAAAGCAACAACACGCCCCCGCCGGGGGAAAGCGTCAGGCCATCCTGCATCACCATCCAAGTGACGGCGGCCATGGTCACGACACCAAAGACAGCAAAGGCTGTGACACCCCTTATCAACCCAGGCTGGCGCGCAAACAGCGCGGCCAAGCGCCACGACGATTGCAATAGGGAAGAGGCTGTTTTCACCACAGTGACATGTCTACAACACCCGCGTTGCAGATCAAGCACAGCATTTCAAAATCTACGATATTCAACGCCGCCCAATGGCCAAGTCGATCCCCAGATCATTCAGCTTCTTACGCAAAGTATTGCGATTAATGCCCAATAAGCGGGCCGCCCGAAGCTGATTGCCGCGAACTGCAGCCATTGTCGCCATCAACAACGGCCTTTCAACATCCTCCAGGATGCGATCATATAGGCCATCGGGCGGAAGATTGGTTCCGAATTCGGCAAAATAGCTGGTCAGATGCGTCTCAACAGCCTGTGCTAACCCTGTTCGAACAACAACCGTCGATACCTCTGGCCGAGCAGGGCGGCCAATAAGCTGCTGTTCGATGATCTCGGGTCCAATGACGTCATCGCGAACGAGCACCGCCAAGCGCCGCATGAGATTTTCCAGCTCGCGAATATTGCCCGGCCAATCATGATCCGACAGGCGCGATATGGCGGGAGTTGAAATGCCCTTGCGCGGCAATCCATCCGCTGCCGCGCGATTCAGAAAATGTTGCGACAAAAGGCCAATATCTGAAAGACGCTGACGCAGGGGTGGGAGCGCGACGGGGACGACATTCAGCCGGAAGTAGAGATCTTCGCGAAACTGACCCGCGGCAATCAAGGCCGGCAGATCCTTGTGCGTCGCCGCGATAATGCGCACGTCCGCCTTAATCGACCGGTTGCCACCAACAGTCGTAAACTCGCCAGATTGGAGTACGCGCAGCAATCGAGTTTGTGCTTCCATAGGCATATCGCCAATCTCATCCAGAAACAGCGTGCCGCCCGCTGCTTGCTCAAACCGTCCGGCGCTCCGGTTCTGCGCACCAGTAAAGGCACCCCGTTCATGCCCGAACAATTCCGCTTCAATCAATTCTCGCGGGATGGCCGCCATATTGATCGCCACAAAGGGAAAAGCCTTTCGGCCACCCAGATCATGAATGGCACGCGCCACCAATTCCTTGCCGGTTCCGCTTTCCCCAAGGATCAAGACGGTTAAATCATTGGGAACAACGCGCGCAATCGTCCGATAGACTTCCTGCATCGCCGCTGATCGACCGATGAGCGGTAAGGCCGCATCCGCTTCGCTGAGATTTGGTTGAACGGGGGAAATACCACGCCGCCGCAACCCATCCCGAACCGCCTGGCAGAGCTCATCCAGGTCAAAGGGCTTGGGAAGATATTCAAAGGCGCCCTGCTCCGTTGCGCGGACCGCGGTTGCCAGGGTGTTCTGGGCGGACAGGACAATTATGGGAAGACCTGGCCGCTTGGCCAGAATTTCAGGAACGAGATCAAGGCCATTGCCATCTGGCAGGATAACGTCGGTGACCAAAACATCTGGATCAAAATGCTCAAGGATCGCCGCTTGTTCGGCAACGCTTGCTGCCGTGCGAACCTCATAGCCCTCCCCACGAAGCGCCTCATCAATGACCAGCCGAATGGCGTCATCATCATCGACAACAAGTATTTTGCTTTGCCCCATTATATCCTGCCGTCTGCACGCGGGAGAAGAAGGCGAAACACGGTCTGTTCCGGTGCTCCTTCCCGCCCATATTGAACAATCCCACCCATGTCGCGCATAAGCTTATCAACAAGAGCAAGGCCAAGCCCCTGCCCCTTGGGCTTGCTGCTGACAAAGGGATCAAAAAGCTGTTCGACAATATCCTCGGGAGCGCCGGGGCCGTCGTCAATCACACACACCTCAATCGGCAACGGCCGCTTGCGCGCGCCGCTGTCCAGAGAAACAGATACGCCGTGCCGAAAGGCAGTCGTAATCGTGACCCGGCGCTGCCCCCCTCCCTCAGCTGTTTCAGCTGCATTCTTAAGGAGATTGAGAATGATTTGAACCATCGTATCCCGATGAACCAAGACATCGGGAAGAGAGGGATCATAGACTTGGCGTATGGTCAACCGATCGCCAAAACCTGATAGAGCGACAGCACGCGCATGATCGATGATGGCATGGATGTTTTCCGCTTGAAGTGGCAGTTTGCGGGTGTCGGTAAACCCCTCCATCCGGTCGATCAGACTGGCAACCCGATCCACCTCATCGCGGATCAATTTGGTCAACCGCTCAGCACTTGGCTCAACGGTGCGCGACAGCAATTGAGCAGCCCCTCTTATGCCCGCCAGCGGATTTTTAATCTCATGCGCCAACATGGCCGCAATGCGAATTGCGGCGCGGGCACCGCCGCTTTGAGCGCGATTGCCAACACGATGCACCGTCAGTCCAGAATAAACGGACAAGACCTTCCAGCCGGGCCGTTCTGCCAGCGGTGTAACGAATAGGTCAGCGCGGATCTCTGCACCCCGTTTAACCCGAATGACAGCATCATAGGCCGCAAAGGCCGCCTCTTCCTCGCGATAGGCATCCGGCATGACCAGCAAGTCAGATATTTGACGGCCAATAATTGTCTGCGCGCTAATGTTGAGCAGCATTTCCGCCGCAGCATTGACCCGTCGTATCGATCCAGCCGGATCAAGAACAAGCATCGCAATAGGGGATGCGGCGACCATCTCCTCTGCAGAAGGCATGTCTGGCGCCAACGCCATCAAATTCACGCGGCTGCGCGACTGAGCCAAGGCTCGTAAAAACGTTCCAGCATGTCCAGCACGACCTTGGGGTCATTGATTTGGTTCACGGCATTGCGGAAATCCGCCGAGCCATGCAGCCCTTTGGTGTACCAGCCAATATGCTTGCGGGCCATGTT
>JBJTAW010000052.1:0-6296 GCA_046091025.1 Chakrabartia sp.
CCGCGCTTGATGCCGGGCAGGCTGCGGGTGGGGATAAGCGCGGTCGGCAATCAGCAGCGCTGGTGGTGACGACCACTGAAGATTTTCCGGACATCAATCTGCGTGTTGATGATCACGCTCGATAAGGCATCGGTCAAGCAAGGCTCCAGCCCATAGCCCACCTCTATGCGCACCTTGAGATCCTTGGGCGCGACGATCAGCAGTGCGCCATCATCCTTATCCTTAGATCCAACACCCCAGGCGCGACCCAATCGATAGCCAAAATCCTCAATGGGATAGCCCTGAAGATCGGGGATGGTCGCGACAACAAATTGCCGCCCCGTGGCTTTTTCAAAACCCGCCAATTTCTGATCCAGCGCGCTTTCCTCCGCAGGCGGCAAGAGATTGGCCGCATCCACCACCCGCGTATTATTGGGCTTTGGGAAGCTCTGGGCAAAGCCGGGCGACCCGACCGAGACCAGCAGGAGGAAGCTGACCAGTCCGCGCGTGACCCAGTTCATGGATGTGCCGTGGGTCAGAACTTCACCTGCGGCGCACGATCCGCATTGGGGGCTGTTGCCTGATAGGGCGTCATTGGCTTTGCCCCGTAAAACAGCTTTGCCCCAACTGCATCCGGGAAGGTGCGGATTGTGGTGTTATAGCTTTGCACCGCTTCATTATAATCCTTGATGGAAATATTGATGCGGTTCTCCGTTCCCTCCAACTGCGATTGCAGGGCGAGGAAATTGGTGTTTGATTTGAGATCTGGATAGGCCTCTGTCGTGGCGAGCAGGCGGCCCAGCCCCTGGCTCAGCGCGCCTTGCGCTTGCTGAAACCGCTGCACCTTGGCCGGATCGGTCAAATCATTGGCGCTCAGCTGCACAGAGGTGGCGCGGGCGCGGGCATTGGTCACCTCGACGAGCACGGATTGTTCCTGCTTGGCATAGCCCTTCACCGTTTCGACAAGATTGGGGATGAGATCGGCCCGGCGCTGATAATCCGCCTGCACATTAGCCCATTTGGCCTTCGCATTTTCTTCTTCTGTCGGCACGCTGTTGAGGCCGCAGCTAGACACAGCCAGCACGGCTGGAACAAGGGCAAGGTGCAATTTTGAAAAGGCGCTCGTCATTATGTCTCTCTCCCGCTTGGGTCGCCCTTAGAGATAGGGGGAGCAAACGAGGCGCGCAATATGACGCGAGGGATTATTGCCCGTCGCGCACGCGGCGAAACCGGGCCAGCCCGTCTGCCAGATCGGCAATCAGATCATCGGCATGCTCCAGCCCGATGCTCAGGCGGATAACCGGGCCCTCTGCCGTCCAGCGGGTTGCGGTTCGATAATTTTGGGGATCAACGGGCAGAGCAAGGCTTTCATACCCGCCCCAGCTATAGCCGATGCCGAACAGGCCCAGCCCATCGATCAGCGCGGCCCGCGCGGCTTCATCCCCGCCGTTCAATACAAAGCCAAACAGCCCGCTGGCCCCGGCAAAATCACGCCGCCAAATCGCATGGCCGGGGTCCGTAGGGAGCCCAGGGTGCAGAACGCGCGCCACCTCTGGCTGGTCGGCCAACCAGTGCGCGATGTGAAGGGCGCTGTCCTGATGCTGGCCCAGCCGCAAGGCCAGCGTGCGCAGGCCCCGCAACACCAAATAGCTGTCATCCGCACCGACAAAATGGCCCAGCATCTGTGCTGTGCGGCGCAAGGCGGGCCAGCTTGCGGCATTGGCCGTCACAGCGCCCATCATAACATCGCTATGCCCGCCCAAATATTTGGTGGCCGCTGTCACGACGAGATCAACACCCTTTTCAATGCCCGTAAAGAACAGGGCCGTTGCCCAGGTATTGTCCATCACCGTTTTCAGGCCATGGGCCTGCGCAACAGCGACAAGGGCAGGCACATCCTGCACCTCAAAGGTGAGACTCCCCGGCGATTCAAGGAAAATGGCGCGCGTATTGGGGCGGATCAGGGGTTCAATATTCGCGCCCAACAGCGGATCATAATAGCTGGTTTCAACGCCCCAGTTTTTCAAAAACCCATCACAAAAATTGCGAGTGGGATCATAAGCGGAATCCACCATCAGCAAATGGTCGCCCGGCTTGAGGATAGAGAGCAAGGCCCCAGTGACCGCGGCGACGCCGGAGGGATAGAGCATCGTGCCCTCTGCCCCCGGCTCCATCTGGGTAATCGCCTCGGCCAGCGCCCATTGGGTCGGCGTACCGCGCCTGCCATAGAATAAATTACCATCGCGGTTGGTCTGCGTGCCCTGCCGCAAATGCGCCACATCCTCATAGAGAATGGTCGAGGCGCGCCAGACCGGCGGATTGACGATGCCACCGCGCCCTTGGGCAAGGCTGGTCCATTCGGCCCGGCGGCCAGCATGGGTGAGGCGGGTTTCAGCTTTGGTCTTGCGCGTGTCCGACATACAGCCTTTCTAGCGCGCCGCACCGACGCTGTCGAACCTCTGGCTCAACCTAGAAATTTACGCAGCGCCCATCGCCTTGGGCGTGTCCGGATCGCTGCCCCAATCTGACCAGCTGCCATCATACAGCGCGACATCTTCCTTGCCGAGCAGATGCGCCCCAAAAACAAGGGTTGCCGCCGTCAGGCCAGAACCACAGGTCGCAACCAAGGGGCGCGTGAGATCAATCCCGGCCGCATCGAACGCGGCGCGCAAAGCATCGCCCTGTTTCCAGCTGCCATCTGGATTGAACATCTGCCCATAAGGAAGATTGAGGCTGCCAGGGATATGACCTTTGGCGACATTGGGGCGTGGATCACCCTCGTCGCCCGTAAAGCGGGCCGCGCCCCGCGCCTCCAGCAGCTGTTCGGCCCCGCTATCAAGGTTCGCCAAAATCTGGGCCTTGTTGCGCACGACCTTGTCATTCTTCCAAACGGTGAAATGACGATGGCGAATGTTGTGCTTGCCGCTTTCCAGCGGGCGGCCTTCGGCTTTCCATTTGGCCAACCCGCCATCCAAAATGGCAACTCCATGCGCGCCAAAGACTTGGGACAACATCCACCAGGCGCGGGCCGCGCTTTTATAGGGGCTATCATCATAGAGGACGATGCGGCTGCCATCGCCTAGCCCAAGCGATTGCATGCGGCTGGCGAATTTTTCGGCGCTCGGCAGCATCATCGGTAGGCTGGAATGGGTGTCGACAATTTCGGACAAGTCCATGAACACAGCGCCGGGAATATGCGCGGCTTCATAGTCCGCCTTGGGGTCGCGATTATCGGCGGGCAGAAACAGGCTTGCATCCACAACGCGCAAATCAGATGCGCCGAGTTCGTCTTGAAGCCATTGGCTGCTGACGAGCGAGTCCATGTCGAGTCTCCTCAAATAAGAACGCCTGGGCTAGATCGAAGGATCGCCCGCGTCGAGCCTTGCCAGATGGGCCGCCGCACTAGCCGTGAGCGCGCGACGACGATCGTCATCCATTTTGTCCCATGATCGATAGGCGGTGGCAAGGCGCACATTCTTGCCCAGCACATCCCGATTGCGATCCAGAAAATCCCAATAGAGCGCATTCATGGGGCAGGCCTTTGGCCCTGTTTTCTGGCACACATCATAAGCGCAAGACCCGCAATAATCGGACATACGGTCAACATAAGCGCCAGAGGCCACATAGGGTTTGGACGCCAATAGGCCGCCATCTGCAAATTGGCTCATCCCCAGCGTATTGGGCAGCTCCACCCATTCAAAGGCATCGAGATAGACCGCCAAATACCAAAGATGCACCGCATGCGGATCGATACCGGTGAGCAGCGCATAATTTCCCGTAATCATCAGACGCTGAATATGATGTGCATAACCTATGTTAAGCGTCTGCCCAATCGCTTGGGACAGACAGTGCATCTGCGTGTCGCCCGACCAGTAAAAATCGGGCAGCGGCCGCGTCGCCCCCAGAGCATTGCGCGCCGCATAATCCGGCCCAGCCCATTCATAAATGCCGCGCACATATTCCCGCCAGCCGATGATCTGACGGATAAATCCTTCGGCGGAATTGATCGGCACCCGCCCCGCTTTCCATTCGGCCTCAACGGCCCGGCACAGATCAAGCGGATCGAGCAGCCCGACATTGAGATAGGGCGACAGCAGCGAATGCCAGAGCAATGGCTCCCCTGTCAGCATCGCATCTTGATAATCACCGAAATTGGGGAGCGCCTGCTCCAAAAACCGCGCTTGTTCTGCAAGTGCGGCGTCATGGGTCACGGCCAGATCAAATCCCTCCAGCCGGCCCGGATGGTCGGGAAAGCGCGCCGCGACCAAAGACAAAACGTCCGCCGTGATGGCATCTGGCTCTATCCCCTGTCGGCGCGGAATGAAGAGGCGCGCTTCCGCCGGCTTGCGATTTTGCGCGTCATAATTCCACACGCCCCCGGCGGGTTGATCCCCCTCCATCAACAGACCCGTCATGCGCCGCATCTCACGATAGAAATATTCCATTCGGAACTGGCGGCGGCCTTCGGCCCAGCGGTTGAAGAAACCGGGCGGCGTCACAAAACGCGTTTCGGGCAGAATCTCCACCGATACGCCCAGCGCCTGCGCCCAGTCCTCCATAGCCGCCTGCACGCGCCATTCGCTGGCCTGCGTCACGCGGATTTCTGAACAGCCATGCCGGCCCAAAGCACGCGCCACTTCACCGGTAAAACTGCCACTATTTTCGGGGTCGTCCAGCCGAACATAATCGACTGTCCAGCCCGCCTGCCGCAAAGCATCGGCATGATGGCGCATGGCCGACAGAATGAAGGCGATTTTGCGCTTATGGTGGCGAACATAGGTGGTTTCATCCGCCACCTCCATCATCAAGACGATGCTGTTCGCCGGATCAGCACCTGCGAGCGAGGACACCCCAAACGAAAGTTGGTCGCCCAAAAGGGGGATTAATATGGTCATTGCGCCCTACCTAGCGTAAAGGCACGGCCATGACACTTAAGCATCTCGGACAGGTCAGCGCGCTTCCAGCCCGCCCGGAAGACGCCATACTCGACTATCCAGCCAACCCGCGGCCGGGCTCCCCGTATCTTGTGCGCTTTGTCTCGCCAGAGTTTACATCTTTGTGCCCCGTGACGGGCCAGCCAGATTTTGCGCATATCGTCATCGATTATGTGCCCGATCAGACAATTGTTGAATCCAAGTCGCTGAAGCTGTTTCTGGGTGCCTTTCGCAACCATGCGGGCTTTCATGAAGATTGCACCGTCGGCATTGGCCAGCGGCTCTTTACCGAAATGAAGCCTCTCTGGCTGCGCATCGGCGGCTATTGGTATCCGCGCGGGGGCATTCCCATCGATGTCTTCTGGCAATCGGGTGCGCCGCCCAAAGACGTCTGGATCCCGGATCAAGATGTCCCCGGCTATCGCGGCCGGGGTTAAGTCCGCCTTACGCCGCTTTGAACCGGATCGGCAGACGCTTCAGCCCGCCGACACAGATCGATTCCGCCCGCGCCGCATCGCCTGCCAATTCGACAGATTTGAGGCGCGGCAACAGCTCTTCCATCAAAATGCGCATTTCCATGCGCGCCAAATGCTGGCCAAGGCAAACATGGCCACCAAAGCCAAAAGCAATCTGGTTATTGGGCGTACGGTCCGGGTTGAAGGTCATGGCATCTGCAAAAACGGCCTCATCCCGATTGCCCGAAATATAGCAGAGCATCAGCCACTCCCCCGCCTTGATTTTCTGCCCGGCGAGTTCGGTGTCCTCTGTTGCTGAGCGCATGAAATGCTGCACCGGCGTCGTCCAACGGATGGCCTCTTCAATCAAGCCCGCTTTGTCTGTTTCGGCGGCACGATAACGATCAAAGAGCGCGGGGTTGCGGGCCAATTCCATCATCGCCCCAGCGGTCGAGGCAGAGGTTGTGTCGTGCCCTGCGGTTGCGACAATGATGTAATAGCCATTCAGTTCCCGATCGGGGATGGGCGCGCCATTAACCGTCGCATTGGCCAGCACCGTCGCCACATCTTCTTGCGGATTTTTTCGGCGATCTTCGGTTAATTGCTTAAAATAAGCTTCAAAGTCTGCGACCACAAATTGCAACATCTGAAGGGCAGCCATGGGATCTGTAATCTCTGCACGGGCGCGATTCAGTTCCGGGTCGGTTGAACCGAACAGCTGTTGCGTCAGCATCAGCATGCCGGGTTCATCTTCCCGCTGGACACCCAATATGTTCATGACGACGCTCAAGGGATAATGCAGCGCGACATCCGTTGCGAAATCGCATTCGCCGCCCAGCGAGAGCATGTGGTCA
The DNA here is from genome assembly GCA_046091025.1 of Chakrabartia sp. GTDB lineage: Bacteria > Pseudomonadota > Alphaproteobacteria > Sphingomonadales > Sphingomonadaceae > Aquisediminimonas. The sequence goes on from JBJTAW010000052.1 coordinate 6,223, forward strand.
ACCGTTTCGCGGGCAATTTCGCGGATACGGTCTTCCAGCGTCCGCAGATTCTTCGGCATGAACCAAGCCTGAGT
>JBJTAW010000053.1:0-3219 GCA_046091025.1 Chakrabartia sp.
AAATGGAGCGGATGGATTTGGCCGTTGGCCCCATCCGCATCGAGATACTTGAGCCGCTTAAGTCCTTGCGGGTCACTGTTGATAATCAGGATGGAATATCTGCCGATCTCACCTTTGTCGGCCGCGCCTTTCCGGTGGAAGAGCCGCGCTTCACCCGCCGCATCGGGCCGCGCGCCTTTATGGACTATACCCGCCTCACCCAAAATGGGCATTGGCGGGGCTGGATTGAGGTGGATGGTGTCCGCCGAGATATCTCTGGCGCGCAGGGCACGCGCGACCGCAGCTGGGGCATCCGCCCCATTGGCGCAAGTGATCCGCAACCGACGGTTCCGCAAATGCTACCCCAATTTTACTGGCTGTGGAGTCCAGTCAATTTCAGCGGCGGCAGCCTCTTCTTCCATGTAAATGACGATCAATATGGTCGCCCTTGGAACACGCGTGCCGTTTGGTGCCCGGATGGAGGCAATGCGCAGGACATGCTGGAGAGCGAAGACTGTCATATGGACGTGTCGCTCAAGCCCGGCTGGCGGCATGCCAGCGACGCCGTTTTGACGGCACAGCTCCCCGATGGCCGGGCGCTGGAGGCACGCTTTACCACCGGCACGGCCTTCCTGATGCGCGGCATTGGCTATGGCCATCCAGAATGGACCCATGGCGGCTGGAAAGGTCCCTTGGTCGTCGAACGGGAGGATATTGATCTGACCGCGCTTCAACCGGGTCGGCCCGACCATCTTCATATTCAGGCCATATCCCAAGTCGCGCTGACGATAGATAGGCAAGTGCAGCACGGCACCGGCATATTGGAGCAACTCATGCTCGGCGCCTATGAGCCACTAAGCCTAACGAGTTTGTTTAATGACTGACCCGGTTCTGACGCTGGCGGCATTAACGCCAATATGGTTGACGGCGTGTTTGCAGCGTCATGGCTATAATGTGATCGTGCAAAGCGTGACCTCGCGCCCTATTGGCACGGGGCAAGTCGGGGCGACCTATCGGCTGTCATTGAATTATGCGGGCGAGGCAGATGGCGCGCCGCCGACGCTGGTTGCCAAATTGCCGTCCAATGATCCACTCAGCCGCGCGACAGGCAAAACCCATATGACCTATATTCGCGAGAGCCGATTTTATCAGCTCTTTGCCGGAAAACGGCCAATGGCGGTGCCCGATCACCTCTACATCGCCTTTGATGAAGAGAGCCATGATTTCACCCTGCTGATGTACGATTTGCCGCACCATGTTCAGGGCAATCAATTGGCTGTGCCCAGCCTGTATGAGGCTGAATTGGCGATGGACGCCGCTGCCGCGATCCACGTCGGCTGGTGGGGCGTCGAGATGCGCGACCAGCTCGATTGGCTGAGCGGCACCAAGGCCGTGCCGCCGCCGCTAGATGGCGAAGCGCTTTTTGCCATGTTCTGGCCCGCCTTTTGTGCGCGCTATGGCGACCGCGTGTCCCCGGCGATGCGGACCGTGGGGGATGCTTATCTTGGCAATATCCATCGCTGGACAGAGGCGCGCCAAGGGCCGCGCTGCCTCACCCATAATGATTTTCGGCCGGACAATATGCTCTACGGCCCAGCAGGCGACGCAACGCCGCTCGTCATTGTCGATTGGCAAACCGTCGGCGTTGGACAGGGTGCAGGCGACATTGCCTATTATTTGGGAACCGCGCTTGACCCCGATATGCGCCGCGAGAACGAAGCGTCGCTGCTTGACCACTATCAGGCTGGCCTCGGCCGAAATGGCGTCGCTGCCAAAGACCTGGCCGGGCAATGGGATGCCTATCGGCTTGCGGCCTTTGGCGGCATGATGATGGGCGTCACCGCCTCTATGGTCGTGCAGCAGACCGACCGGGGCGATGCAATGTTCCTCACCATGGCTGAACGCTCCGCCCATATGGTGCTCGACCATCGGGAGATTGCGCTCGCCTTTTAGGTGAGATGTCCGGCGCTGTCCCGCTCTTGCCTATTCCATTTCAAGGATGACGGCATCGACAGCCAGACTGTCCCCGGCAACCGCGTTTACTGACTTCACCAAGCCCGATTTTTCCGCGCGCAAGATATTTTCCATCTTCATCGCTTCCACAATCGCGAGCGGCTGACCGGCCTCAACCTTTTCCCCGACCGTGACATGGATCGCGGTTACAAGGCCCGGCATCGGGCAGAGCAAGAAGCGCGACATATCTGGCGGTGTTTTCTCAATCATGTGCGCGGCAAGCGGCGCAACTTGCGCGGGGAGACACAGCGCTTGATGCGATGCCCCGCGTGTTGTCAGGCGGAAGCCTGTCCGCGTCTTGGCGACTTTGACGGCCAGTTCTTGGCCCTCAATTTCCGCGATGATCAGCTTATCACCCGGCATAAATTCCAACGCGATGTCGAGCGGTTCACCATCTACCAAAAGGGCTTCCTCGCTCACCTCAACCAAATGGCTTGCCGACCCAATGTTCACCTGCCAATCAGACGGCGGATCAAGCGGATCACCCAATTGCCCGCTAATCTGACGCGCGCGATCGGCATTGGCACAAGCCATAAAGCCCGCAATACCGGCCAGTGTGCGGAGCAATTCAGCCGATGCCGGGGTCCCTGCGAAGCCATCGGGATATTCTTCTGCAATGAAACCAGTGGTCAATTCGCCCGACCGGAAGCGGGGATGTTGCATAATCGCAGAAAGGAAGTCGATATTGTGCCCAAGGCCTTCCAACTCAAACAGGTCGAGTGCCGCCACTTGCTTATCGGCCGCCGCATTGCGGGTTTCGCCCCAGGTGATGAGCTTTGCGATCATGGGATCATAAAACATGGAGACTTCGCCGCCATCCATCACGCCATCATCAACACGCACGCCATTGACGCCACGATTGGCATCCCCCGTCCAGCCGGGAACGGGTGGGCTATAGCGGACAATCCGGCCTGTTGAGGGCAGAAATCCGCGATATGGGTCTTCGGCATAGACACGATTTTCAATCGCCCAGCCGTCAATCTTAATGTCATCCTGCGTCATGCTGAGCTTTTCGCCGGCTGCGACGCGGATCATCTGCTCCACCAGATCAACACCGGTAATCGCTTCGGTCACAGGATGTTCGACCTGAAGGCGGGTGTTCATTTCCAGGAAGTAAAAGCTCTGCCCCGTCGGGTCTGCGCCCGAGACGATGAGTTCAACCGTGCCCGCGCTATAATAGCCAACCGCTCTCGACAAAGCGACGCATTGCTCGCCCATGGCCTTGCG